>JAQBHK010000020.1:0-25184 GCA_032127815.1 Desulfobacterales bacterium | reverse complement strand
CGGCCTTGTATTTCCAGGGCAATACCCAGATTGTTATGGGCTTCCATATAATCGGGATTTATACGCAGCGCTTCTAAATAATGTTCCATGGCTTCATCCAGCCGACTCTTACCTAAAGCAACACCCAGAGCGTTGTGCGCCAAATAGTTGTTTGCAGTCACTTCAAGCGTATGCTCAAAAAGCGTTATACTGTTTTGCCAACACCGCACTTGTTTCCAAGTTACGACCATTAACAGTATAAGCGTAAGCGTGGCCAAAGCAGGAAGCCATATTTTTTTGCGAGTCCAGCGTGTCGCAAGTTCAGGAACACCCCAGGCAATAATGATAAATAAACCGATAAGCGGAATATAAGTATAGCGGTCTGCCATCGATTGCGATCCAACCTGAACCAAACCGATAACAGGAACAAGGGTTCCCAAATACCACAGCCATCCGACGATAAAATAAGGGCGTTGTTTTATAAATTTGATTGCCAGATAAAATATGGCTCCAAGCAGCAAACCGGCCCCTGAAACCTCCCACCATGACAATGTTACCGGGTGGGGATAAAAGACTGCCAATTTGGAGGGCCAGAGCATTTTTTCCATGTAGTTTACATAAGATATGAGAGCATTATAAATCCTGGCTTTAAGTGAAATTAATTCCAGAGAGGCTACGGCGCCTCCCTGTTTTTGGGCCAGGAAAGTGGCTACACCGGAAAATTCTGCAAGCACAAATAAAGGTATTTTTTCCCCAACCAGACCAAGGGCAATCGCCCTTGGTTGAGATTTGTCCTCACCACCTTGTCCAAAGCCAATGCGGCCAAGAGGCCAATAATCCAGCAAAAGCAACACAAAAGGCAGGGTTACCAACATCGGCTTGGCCAGAAGGCCAAGGCTAAAAAACAGCAGCATCACAAGATATCTACTAACCCTTGGGCGTTGGATATATCCAATGTAGCACCACATGGTCAGCATCCAGAAAAAAGTGCTCAGGACATCTTTACGTTCTGCTATCCAGGCAACTGATTCTACATGTAAAGGGTGCAGGGCAAACAGCGCGGCAATAAAACCGCTGCGCCATAAATCAGCGGTTATTTTTCTGAAAACAAAAAACAACAACAAGGTATTTGCTATGTGAAAAAGCAGGTTGGTTAAGTGATGCCCGCCCGGGTTCAAGCCATAGAGCCTGTAGTCCAGCATGTGTGATATCCATGTTAAAGGATGCCAATTGCTGCCGTAAGTAGTCGTAAAGGCCCAAGTGAGGCCTTCTAAGGTAAGACCGGCCTTGACATGGCTGTTTCCGGCGACGTACAGCGAATCATCCAAATTAACAAATCCATGGTTGATCGTCTGGATATAAACAACAAGCGTCGCCGCAACGAGCAACAAGCAGACCCAAATATCACGGTGTTGGCTGCAAAAAGTCTTATTATGGTTATCTTTGCTGATCATGGTTCAATTGCCGGAGCTCTTTTTTAAACAGAATTGATTCTAAAGTTTGGCGAAGTTCGGCTGAATCCGGATCTAAACGGATAGCCTTATCGATATATTTTTCGGCAAGTCTTAGATTGTCTTTGTGTAACATGATCTTGGCTATCGCATTATATGCTTTGGGTTGGTTGGGAACCTGCTGAATGTATTTAACAAACAAAGCCAGGGCTTTATCATACTCTTTTTGATACATATAATATGTCCCCAGATTGTAATAGGTTTTATATTTTTGGCTGATGCGGGCGCCTGCCTTTGATTTTAAAGCGATATTCATTTCCACGACACCCTCCTCGTGTAGTCCGGCCACCAAATAAGCTTTGCCGAGATTGTGATGAGGCCGGTGTAGCTTCGGTGCTTTTCTTATATTGTCGCCCCAAAGGGTTAGCTCGTTTTTTAATATCGAATTTCGCAGGTGGGTTGTATGACCTTGGGCAGTCAGAAGCATGATGATCATAAATGACATGGCAAATCGGAGTGATTTTTTATAAGCAAAATAATCAAGAGTATTTAGCAATAACAATGCTATCGGTACAAAAAAGAAAGCTGATGGCAGGTAGTTTCTATGCTCAAAAATCAGTTCCAGAGGTACGATCGAACCCTCGATAATATGATTTATGAAGAAAAAAAGGATACAATAGGCGATCAGAGGTTTTTTTCTTGAGATTATTATCGCGCCTGTGATCAAAAACAGGATCAATAAAACGGCAAAAAGAGTTGTCCAGGGAGTTATAAGTGACCTGGAAACCTCAAAGTCATGTAGTAGGGTCAGGCGTGAGCTGGCCGGATAAAGCAGCAGGCTTATATAAAAAAGAATGACCCGGGGTTCGGTCAGCAATCTTTCCGCCATTGTAAAAGGCCGATATTTGTATCCGCTTAACAGCGAAGCGATATCGGTATAAGCCGCTGCTGCCAGTATCACTAAAAGCAGCGGCAAAAGCATGATGATCAGGTTTTTCTTGATCCTCTCTTTTGAAATGCCCTGGATCAAAAAAAGATCGTATAAAAAGATGCTCACCGGCAGCATTACCGCAGTCTCCTTACTGCCCAGGGCAAAAGCAGCACTCACCAGACAAAAGACAAAATAGACGGTCCGTTTTCCGGTTGCGGCGGATAGGCGGCCCATCACATAAAAATACATAGACATGATATAAAACATGCCCGCCATACTGGCAATTCGCTGTACAATATAGGTGACGGCGCTGACCTGGATAGGGTGCGTGGACCATAAAAAGACGCAAAGCAAGGCAATCGGATAGGCGGTTCTTTGGTATTGCTGATTTAACCCGGGAAGCTGCAAGGTTTGATAAATAAGCAGAAAAAGAAATAGCGAAGCAAGATAGTGAATAACAAAATTGACGACATGATATCCGAAAACACTGCTGCCGTTAAAATAATAGTTTAAAGAAAATGTGATAAAGGACACGGGCAAAAAACGTCCACATAATCTGCCGGGGAAGACCTTTTTGATGTGATTCCATGAAAGCGATTTTAGATGGACATCGGGGTTATTAACGATATTCGCATAATCATCTAAATGCCATTCGTTATGGAAGCTGTTGCCGTAAATGATGATAAGGACAACAAAGAGAGCAATACCAGCAAAAGCGTTCCTTCTGGCATCATGGGCTTTATTTTGTAGGTCAGAGTTGTTGTTTTTGCTTATCATTTATCGTCACATATCTATAAGTTTGCCTGGAACAACCGATTTTTATCACGAAAGCACGAAAGCACGAAAACAAGAAGAAGAAAAAATAATTTCGTGTTTTCGTGATTAATTTCAAAGTTTTTTTATCCGGCCGTTAAGACAGCCACTGCGCGGGCATATTTTCATCTATAAAGCAGGACACATTCTCTTTTTCGATCATTATGTGGGCCTTTTTGTCAAATGTCAGCCAATAAACCCGCCGTGGCATTGCTTTTGGGAATTAGCGGTGCAATCTTGACCGTGGGCTCGTCGCTTTCAACCCCTTCACAGTGTTTGCAGGCATACTTGTAGCGGATATGGCGCACAACCTGGATCTTGGCAGGAATGTAATCGAGCTTTTCGCATTGATCCTGCCCAATCCGGATCATCAGATGGCCGCAAGCGCACATCTTTTCATCGTCACGGATGTCATGGATGACATCCACCCTTGGCAGGTGTTCGGGCAGAGGCTTGCGCCCGCGCTTTTTACGCTTGTGGGATGATACCAGGATTGGTTCATCATGAACATCGGCTACGGGCTGGTTGTCTGATTGCGTGAACAATGGGAGTTGATTGTGGTCGGGTACTGCATGTTTTTCGCTCTTACGGCCAAACAGCTCATTGCGTAAGAGCCGGAGCTGTTCTTCCAGATAGTCGATCTGTGATTGATATTTTTCTTCGATCAGGCGGATTGATACGAGAACTTGTTGCTTGGTTATCGGCGCGTTTTCAGGAAGATTTAGCAAGTCCAAACTCATGCCGTTTATATAGCATAAACAGCACTTTTTGTACATCATTTTCTTCTACTATAGAAGTATTTTAGATCACAGTTTGGTAGTAAAGTTGCCGGTGCGCAGCGGCAATGTCCAGACCCGATAGCAGCCATCGCAACTGGTGCTGATCGATGGCGATAACCTCATCAACCGATTGCGGCCACTTGAAGCGATCTTTTTCCAAACGCTTGTGCCACAGACAAAAACCGTTGCGGTTCCAATACAGGATCTTGACAATGGTTCGAAAACGGTTGCAAAAAACGAACAGATCGCCGGAGAACGGGTGCAGATCCATAGCCTGTTCCACCAGGATCGACAGCCGATTGATTGATTTGCGCATGTCCGTGCTGCCTACGGCCAAATATACGCGCCCTGATTCGGAATGAATCATGGCAGGGACCGAAGCGTGGTGATAAGCCGGTGCAAAAGCCCGGGGTCAAAATCCGGCATGATCTCAATTTGAAGATCCCTATCCACAACAAGTCGCAGGGAGGATGTATTGGCTCCGGATCGTGAGGACAAACCGCCGCGGATTTTAACAGGCACAAAAGTGATACCTGTATTCGTCTGGACAAAACGGTTTTTCCAGTAGGTAAACTGGTGGGTTTTGAGTTCATGCTGAATACAGTAGGCCGTTTGCGTCGTGCCGCTGGAACGCCAGCTCTCAATGTGCTGCTTCCAATAGGCTCGCTTTTCCTCTAACTGCTCTGCTCGGGGTAGTTGTTCCGGCATAAAGTCGCCTCTTTTTATCAGGTTTGGCAATCTTTATGACATGCATGGAACTCCTTGTGAAGATGGGGTTAATAGGATGTTTACACTTATTTAGCAGTCGATACGCGTTCTCTTTTACCAGTTTCTCACCACGTTTCACGGAGATGCTTACAGCTTGCTGATTCAATCCCAGTCGGACGGCAAGTTTGGTTATAGGAAGACTGGGAAGGGCATGCAATTTAACTTTTTGTACTTTAGGGACGAACCAATGTTATATAGACAATTATTATACTTGGGAAAGCCGGAATGTGAACCATTTATAATTTCATTATTCGGTCTATGATGGGCTTAAACGGTTTGGGGCTGTGGTTGATAAACTCATTGTATTCGGTCAAAAAGACAATCAGGCGGTCCATATTAATGGTTTGGCCTTCTGTTAAAGGGTTAAACCGATTCGCAGATAGATATTGCATATCTTTTCGAAAAAGTGCAGAAGCGGCAACTCGTTGCAGCTCTTCTTTTTCTTTCTTACTTAGTTTTTCCATATTTACTCTTCAGCTCGCCAAACAGGTCGTTAAACTCAAATCAGATAAAGCGTTTTCCGCGATCCAGGGTGCGGTACTGGATTGCTTCTGAGATGTGATCGACCTGGATGTCAGGTTCGCCTTCAAGATCGGCGATGGTGCGGGCAATCTTCAAGATGCGATTGTAGGCCCGGGCGGACAAACCCAGTTTGTCGATAGCGTGTTCAAGTAGATTGCCGGAGGCTTCGTCGATCTGGCAGTGGCTTTTAATGTGCCGGTTGATCATCTGGGCGTTGCAATATATTTTTGTTCGTTTAAAACGTTCCGACTGGATACCTCTGGCTGCGGCCACACGCTTGCGGATGTCTTTGGAAGGCTCGGTCGCGGTCCCTCCCATTAAATCTCTGTGCGGCACCGCCGGCACTTCCACGTGGATGTCGATGCGGTCGAATAGCGGTCCTGAAATCTTGGACCGGTAACGGTGGATCTGCTGATAGGTGCAGCGGCACTCGTGCTTGGGGTCTGAAAAATACCCGCATGGACACGGATTCATGGCCGCCACCAGCATAAAACTTGAAGGATATGTGATGGTCAGCGCGGCCCGTGAAATGGTTACCATAAGATCTTCCAGCGGCTGCCGGAGCACTTCCAGAACATGTTTTTTAAATTCAGACAGTTCATCCAGAAACAGAACCCCGTTATGGGCCATACTCACTTCGCCGGGTCTGGGAATATGCCCGCCGCCGATCAGGCCCGCGTCGGATATGGTGTGATGGGGCGAACGAAAAGGCCGATTGGTGACGAGTGCCTGCCCCTTTAAAAGCCCTCCAACAACGCTGAATATTTTTGTGGTTTCAATGGCTTCATCAAATGTCAGCGGCGGAAGGATGGTGGGCAGACGTTTGGCAAGCATGGTCTTGCCTGACCCGGGCGGACCGATCATAATCAGGTTATGACCGCCGGCAGCGGCAACTTCCAGGGCACGCTTAACATGCTCCTGTCCCATGACTTCATAAAAATCGATTTCAAAGTTATCTACATTCTTGAATATGGCGGCAATATCTGTTTCCAGGGGTTTTATGGGGGTGAACCCACGTAAAAAGCCGACGAGTTGTGACAGTGTTTTTACTGGAAAGACAGAGATTTCCTTAACAACCGATGCTTCGCGGCCATTATCGTGAGGTACAATTATGCCCTGATAACCTGCATGTTTGGCCGCCAGCGCCATGGGCAACGAACCTTTTACCGGCTTAATACGACCGTCGAGTGAAAGTTCGCCCAAAACCAGATATTTGGAAACGATCTTTTGTGGAATGATCCGGGTGGCCGCCAGTATCCCTAAAGCTATCGGCAGATCAAAACCGGTTCCTTCTTTTTTAATGCTGGCCGGAGCTAAATTGACCGTGATACGGTCATCCGGAAATGTATAACCCGAATTATTAATCGCGGACTTGACCCTTTCCTTGCTTTCTTTTACGGATGCCTCCGGAAGACCGACGGTGGTAAAGGTAGGCAGGCCTGAGGTGATATCAACCTCCACTTCCACCAGATACGCATCTATTCCAATGACAGCACTGCTTAGAACCTTAGCGAGCACGCTTCCTCCTTATTAAATAAATATTAGTAGTCATAACAGATATCTGTACATAGGACAATCATTTTATTCCGCAGCCGGCAGCCAAACAGCTTTTATTTTTAGTTGCCAAAACAATCTTCAATGGTTATATGTATCGAGTGTTTTGTGTTTTGCTTAAAACATATAAAGATATACCAGATCGTTAGACCACCAACCACTAAACACAAAATACTAAATACCAAAAACAGAACACTCTCGTAAAAAGAAAACTTTTTTGACTTTTTACGTGACCACCAATTATTACTAAGAGAAAGATGCATCTTAAACAAAGAACCATTGCCAAGGCGGTCAGTTGCGCGGGGGTAGGAATTCATTCGGGGAAAAAGGCTAACTTGACAATTAATCCTGCCCCGAGCAATCACGGTATCAAATTCATCCGAACTGATCTCCCGGATTGCCCGAGCATATCAGCTCATTTCAATATGGTGGTGGATACCAGCCTGGCAACCGTCATCGGAATTGATGGCTTTATTGTTTCAACCATTGAGCATCTCATGGCCTGCCTTGCGGGCCTTTCCATCGACAATGCCCTGGTTGAACTCGATACCTATGAAATGCCGATAATGGACGGCAGTGCCGGCCCTTTTACCGAGTTGATCAGAGCGGCAGGTATCAAGGACCAGGTCGCTTCCAGATTTTGTTTTTTGATCAAAGAGCCCATCGAGTTAAAAAATGACGGAAAGTTTGTTGGCGTTTATCCGTGCGCAACTTATAAAATAACCTGTTCCATCGAGTATGATCATGACCTGATTAAGCGGCAAACCTATTCCGTGGATCTAACGGACCTGGTTTTTGAGCGTGAGATATGCAGGGCCAGAACATTCGGTTTTCTGCATGAGTACGAATATCTTAAACAACACGGTCTGGCACAGGGTGTTTCCTTGGACAATGTTGTTGCTATCGATAGTCACAAAATTCTTAACGATGGTGGTTTGCGTTATCAGGACGAATTTGTACGCCATAAAATTCTTGACTGTATCGGCGATTTTTCCCTTCTCGGTATGCCTATTTTAGGCCATGTAGTGGCGAAAAAATCAGGCCATGCCTTCAACTATGCCTTTCTTAAAGAATTCTTTGCCCAAAAGGGGTCGTGGGAGACGGTTACTCTCCAAGATGTACAGGATTTATCCCCCCTGCAAGCAAAATCACTTGCCATTTAGCAAGGTATCCGCTAATAATCAGATTGATTAACCTTTGGAACTACAGGAAAAAATTTCATTTCTGGTATAATACCAGCAAGACTTGACTATGAAACATTCTCTGAATAGAAAAGCTTGTGCCTTAATCATTGCCATACTCCTTGTGATGCAGAATCCGGCACATGCTCAGGATGCCAGATTGACAGATATTATCGTCACCAATACGCGTGACGACCTGCTGGTCTATCTGACGGTTGAAGGCGCTTTCAGAGAAAAAATGAAAAATGCGATTTTAAGCGGTGTGCCGACTACCTTTTCGTTTTTTATCTCCCTTTATCAAGAGCGTAATCTATGGTTGGATAAGGAAATCGCTGACATAAAAATTACCCACACACTAAAATATAATAACCTCAAAAAGGAATTTATTGTAAAACGGTCCTGGGAAAATGGTGATCCTTTGGTTACGCAATCATTTGACGAAGCCCGGAAATTGATGACTGAAATTGACAGCTTAAAGATTGTGCCGCTAAGGATGCTGGAAAAAGGCAGACACTATCAAATAAGAGCTAAAGCAGAACTTAGCAAACTGACCCTTCCTTTTTATCTGCATTATGTACTCTTCTTTGTTTCTCTGTGGGATTTTGAGACCGATTTATACACGATAGACTTCGTCTACTAAAAAAATGAAGGCACATTAATAATTTTTGCATTTCCTGCAATTATGATGAGCGATGACAAGCTAAAAAAAACAGAATCTTATCTGTCAGAAGAGGATCGTAACAGACGCAAACGTGAAGGTATCATGATTGTCGCCATTGTTTTTGTGATAGCTCTTTTGACCTTCGCTGAAAGCAGGATAATCTATGTGGGAACCGACATTCCCGTCTCCAACACGATATTGATGTTCATATTGATTAACATCAATTTACTGCTTTTGATCTTATTGATATTCCTGGTTTTTAGAAATTTAGTCAAACTTCTTTATGATCGCAAGCGCAAGGTAATGGGAGCAAAACTCCGTACAAGACTTGTGGTTGCCTTTATAGCGCTTTCTTTAGTCCCTACGATTGTACTATTCTTCTTTTCAATCAATTTTATCACAACCAGCATTGAGTTTTGGTTCAATGTTCCGGTTGAACAGGCCCTTGAAAATTCTCTGCTTGTCGGCAGAAGCGTATATGTGCATAGAGAAGAGAGCAATAAGTTTTTTCTCGAAAGAATCGCCTATCAGGTTGAAGCCAAGAAGCTGCTGGTACCAAAAAAGAGAAAAGCTCTATCCAACTATATTCAGATTGTACAGCGTGAGTTTAATTTTGATGCGGTTGAAGTTTATGCATCCAATGCAACACGTCTCACATTAGCCTTGACTCCGAGTTTGGAAGCTAAACCCTTTAAAGTCGTCTCCACTGATAATCTGCAAAAAGAGACGGCAAAAAAAAATGTCAAAACGATTACGGAAAGTATCTCTGACGGCGAGCTTATCAGGACTATCGCAGCAGTGCCGTTTGGAGCAAATCGAGCCGATGCCGAGGGGTATGTTGTCATAAACACCCTGATTGGTCCGGAACTTTCCCGAAAGATGGCATCTATTTCCAGAGGTTTTGAGGAATACCAGCAGATAAAACTTCTTAAAAAACCGATTCAGATCACCTATTATATAACGCTTTCAATTGTAGCGCTTTTGGTTGTCTTTTGTGCCATATGGTTCGGTTTTAACCTGGCAAAAACGATTACCATCCCGATCATGGAGCTTGCTGAAGGAACCCGGCGGGTTGCCGAGGGTGATTTGAGCTTCAGTATAGAGCAAGTGGCGGACGATGAGATCGGCAGTCTGGTAGATTCATTTAATACCATGACCAAGGATTTGCGGGTTGGCCGGGAGCAGCTTGAACTTTCGGCCCGCATGCTGCGTCAACAGAACATTGAAATAGAAGAAAGACGACGGTACATGGAAATTGTCTTGAAAGACGTCTCCGCTGGTGTTGTAACCCTTGACGCCGACGGAATTATTACTACGATGAACAAGTCCGCCGAAAGAATGTTGAACCTTAGATCAGAGGAGATCATTAATAATAATTACAAAAAGCTTTTAAGCGCACCGCACCTGGGGCTGGCCGAAGAGATTATTGAAAAACTTGCACTTTCCCGGGATGACAACGTAGATATGCCGTTGCGACTGGCTATAAACGGCAGCCCTTTAAGCTTTATGATGCATGTTAATGCTCTCAAGGATGATACCGGCCGGCATCTGGGAATCGTTATTGTGTTTGATGATCTGACGGAACTGGAAAAGGCCCAGCGCATGGCTGCCTGGCGTGAGGTTGCCCGCAGAATTGCCCATGAAGTAAAAAATCCGTTGACCCCCATAACACTTTCAGCACAACGTTTGAATCGAAAATACTCCAAGCAGCTCAACCAGCCGGTGTTTGATGAGTGCACCCGGACAATTATGGATCACGTGGATCTGATTAGAAATCTTGTCGACGAATTTTCAACGTTTGCAAGATTCCCCACAGCAAACCCTAAACTCCGTGATTTGCCTCCCATTATTGAAGAGACCTTGGCTCTTTACAAAGAAGGAAGTCAGAATATTGACTTTGAGTTCACCGTTAAAGACGAGATCCCGCAACTTAACCTTGACAGGCAGCAAATCAAGCGGGTGATGATCAATCTTGTGGACAACGCCATCGGCGCCATTAAAGAAAAAGGCTGCATATCTGTTTCCATAGCTAACGATTCTATTTTAAAGCTTGTAAGAATAGAAGTCGCCGATGACGGGGTCGGCATCTCTGCTGAAGATAAAACCCGTCTCTTTGAACCCTATTTTTCGACCAAAAAGAGCGGTATGGGCTTGGGGCTTACCATTGTAAGCACAATTATCGCTGATCATAATGGTATGATACGCGTTCAGGATAACCAGCCCCGCGGCGCCAAGTTTGTTATCGAACTGCCATTATAACTAATTCAGCAGTCAGGGAGTTTTTTGAATAATGCTTGGTGAATTAGCGAGCTGTCTTATAGCGAAAACTCCCTGACCCCTCAACTAATTAAGTGTGAGAAAGGGATTAAACCTATGTTTCCTTCGATTTTAATTGTAGACGACGAACCTTCCATATTGAAATCGTTAAGCGGCCTTCTTTCTGACGAAGGCTTTGAAGTCCAAACGGCAATGAATGGATACGAGGCGCTGAAGATCATCGATGCGGAATCTCCTGATCTTGTGCTGCTTGACATATGGATGCCGGGTATTGACGGCATTGAAACGCTAAAAGAGATCAAGAAATATAATCCTTATATCCAGGTGATTATCATATCCGGTCATGGAACGATAGAAACCGCCGTGAAAGCTACAAAGTTAGGTGCATTCGACTTGATCGAGAAACCGCTTTCAATCGACAAGGTCATAGTGGCGATCAATAATGCACTAAATTTCAGACGGCTTGAAGAAGAAAACAGATATCTGCGCAAAAAGACACTCGAAAAACATACCATAACCGGCAACAGTCCGCTGGTTGCAACACTGAAAAAACAACTCGCTGTTGCCGCCCCGACCGATGCGTGGATACTCATTACCGGAGAGAATGGAACCGGCAAAGAAATGGTCGCCCGCACTATACATCAGCTAAGCTCACGTGCCGACCAACCGATGATTGATGTTAACTGTGCCGCGATTCCCGATGAACTTATAGAGAGTGAACTGTTCGGTCATGAAAAAGGGGCCATCGCCGGCGCGTCTGTCAAAAATATCGGGAAGTTCGAATTAGCCAACAAAGGGACTATATTTTTAGATGAGATCGGAGATATGAGCCTGAAAACTCAGGCTAAAATCCTGCGGGTCCTGCAGGAGCAGCAGTTTCAGCGAGTCGGCGGCAGCAGAATATTGAGAGTAGATGTCAGGGTAATTGCTTCCAGCAATAAAGATCTTAAGGATGAGATTACGAAGGGGAGTTTCAGGGAAGATATTTACTACCGGCTGAATGTAATTCCCATTAATATCCCATCGCTTAGGAATCGTTTGGAAGATGTCCCCTTGCTGGTTGAAACCTTTCTGCAAGAATGTGCTATCAAGGGTCTAGGTAAAAGCAAAACAATGGCTCCGGAAGCAGTTGATTTGTTATGCGGTTATGCATGGCCGGGAAATGTCAGGGAACTTAAGAATCTTATTGAGCGCCTGGCTATTATGGTGGACAAAGATATCATTGATGAATCCGACATTCCAGCCCCTTATAACCCCGTTTGTGTGGAAGGTACAGGCTCAATTGAATCACAGCTCTTATTGATTCAACACTTTCAGGACGCCCAAAAGGCTTTTGAAAGAGAATTTATCCAAAGAAAGCTTATGCAATATAATAACGATGTTGCCAAAACAGCCGAAGCCATCGGGATAAAGAAAAACCATCTGAATCGGATGTTGAAAACTTATTAAACTGCAATAGCGAGCACATTCCCTGCAGCTTGCTGCAGGGTTCTTCAATACCATCCTTTCTACCCTAATTGTGTCAAAACACAATTAGGGAGAGTCCAGGGATCAGAGATCAGGGGGCAGAAAATGAGTTCTGCATTCTGAGTTACATCTCATTCAGACTGGCGTTATAAAGCTCAGATGAGATTTGTTTGCTGACCCCCGACCCCTGACAACTTCCAATTGGTTTTTTTTCGCTCAATTGAGGTTATAATATATGGGCCTGAGAATTATCAGCGGCAGTTTAAGAGGGAAAAAGTTGCAGGCAGTACGCGGTAGACAGGTTAGACCGACCGCTGACCGCTTGAGAGAATCAATTTTCAACATCCTTTCATTGCGTGTTCATGAAGCAATTGTGTTGGATCTGTTTGCAGGGACCGGCGCCCTTGGCATTGAAGCGATCAGTCGAGGGGCTGAATCTGCAGTGTTTATAGATAATAACCCGGGGGCGCTAGCTGTTATAGCACGCAATATCGAAGCATGCGACTATAGCCGGCTAACGAAAGTTATTAAATGGGATATCAGCAAGAATTTAAACTGTCTAAAATCGTCCAGCCCGCCTTTTAATCTGGTTTTTATAGATCCGCCTTATAATTGCAATATTATCAAGCCGGCCTTGCGTAATCTTTATCGCAGCAACTCTCTGGCGAAGGAGGCCTACGTTGTGATCGAGCACGCTGCTACTGAACCGATACCGGCAACTCATAAAGGGTTTGGAATTGACCACCAGAGAAAATATGGAAAAAGCCTTGTATCATTTTTAAGTTATGTGGTATGAAAGCTACCTTCGCGGAATTATAGAGATTCTCAAAATTGCGCTCCGTTTCAGCCGCCGGATAATTTCGTTTAGGTAGGCAAGAACTCGCAAATAAAAGCGCGTAACAGCGAACATGGCCATGGTGTTAAGAATAGAGTGCAGAAAATTGATTTTATTCTCCCAATGGAGGCACGTTGATGATGTTCGTTTTAACGCGCTCTAATTTGCTCAAACAGCTTCCCGACCTAAACGAAATTATCCGGCGGCTTACACTAAAACTATGAATCAAAGCGAATCAGTCGGAACATATTTATGCAAACCGCTATAAATAAAATAGACTAAAAAGAGGAATAATAATCAATGCAAAAAATTGCCATATATCCGGGGACCTTCGATCCTGTCACCAATGGTCATGTAGATATTGCCAAAAGAGGGCTTAAAATCTTTGACAAGATTATCGTAGCTATATTGAACAACCCGATAAAAGAATGTTTATTTACTGTTGAGGAACGGGTAGAGATGCTGGAAGGAAGCTTTGAAGAGGATCCAAATATTGAAGTGGATACTTTTGATGGACTGCTAGTGGAGTATGCCGCCCAAAGGAAATCCCATGCCATACTGCGTGGAATGCGTGCTGTATCGGATTTTGAATATGAGTTTCAGCTGGCGCTGATGAACCGCAGACTTAACCGGGATGTTCAGACTGTTTTTCTTATGACCGGCCTTCGATGGATATTTACCAGTTCATCGATCATAAAGGAGGCGGCCTCTTTCGGCGGTGACATCAAAGATATGGTGCCGCCTATAGTCAACGAGAAATTAATGCAAAAGCGCCGGGCCAGACTTAGTAAGTTATAGCGTATTAGTTCTTTAGTCTCTGGAATTTGGAGCTTGTAGTTTGGAATTTATTTGAAATTTGATGCTTGTGATTTGTTATTTCCGGTTTATCCAGGTTAGTGTAATAGATACTTGATAAAAACAAACCCTAAAACAAGCAGCACCGTGAAGGCAACCGCAAGGATATTAAAATATTTATCGATAAAACCCTGAATTTTGGCCCCGAAAATATATATAAGCCCTCCCACTATAAAAAAGCGGGCCGAGCGAGATACCAGGGATGTCAATACAAAGACCGAGAAATTGATTTTAAATGCCCCGGCCGCAATCGTAAAGACCTTGTAAGGGATCGGAGTAAATCCCGCGATACCAACCGCCCAGGCATCGTATTTATTGTATAGATCCCCAATGTATTCAACTTTTGCCCCCAAGCCATAAAAATTGACTATGGTGTTGCCGATTGATGCCATAAACTGCCATCCGATCAGATACCCGAAGCATCCTCCCAGGACGGAGCCGGCCGAACATATCAGGGCATATTTCAGTGATTTTTTGGGGACTGCAACGGCCAGCGCTATTAGCAGGATGTCAGGGGGTATTGGGAAAAAAGAGGATTCACAAAATGCGAGCAGAAATAAGGCCCACGTTCCGTAAGGTGTTTCCGCCCAAGAGAGTACCCAATCATAAAGGCGACGAAGCATTTATTGCCCTCTCCAGCCATATTCACCCACAAGTTTGACAAAGCGGCAGCCGCCCAGATTGGTTTTGTGGATACCACGTTCATTTTTATAAAGCTTAATCAGTTCCTGAGAATACTGATCCCCAACGGGAATTACCATTCGTCCTCCCACGGCAAGTTGGTTGATCAGAAATTTGGGGATTTCAGGGGCACCGGCGGTAACGATAATAGCGTCAAAAGAACCCTCTTCTTCCCATCCTAGGGTACCGTCGGAATATTTAGTTACAATATTATGATACTTAAGTTTGTCGAAAAGTTTGCGGGTCTGCACAAATAATGGATAAATTCTTTCTACGGTATAAACACGAAACACGATTTCCGCTAAAACTGCAGCCTGATATCCTGATCCTGTTCCGATTTCAAGTACCCGATCACCCTCACCAGGCTGCAAAGCCTGAGTCATCTCAGCGACGATATAAGGTTGTGAAATAGTTTGCTGTTCTCCAATAGGCAGCGGGAAATCTCCATAGGCCTGATCTCTAAGGGCTTCACTTACAAAAAGATGTCTAGGAACTTTGCGAAGCGCAGCAAGAACTTTAGAATCCGTGACACCGCGGGCCTCAATCTGATTTTTCACCATTTCCTGGCGCTGTCTTTCATATTTCATTGTGTTCTAGAAGGCAATATAGCTATATTTTGTATATTATGCGTTTTTCTGTAATAATAATATCTACATGCTTGTCATGGGATTCCATTTGAATCTGCTGAGTGATCTGGTTTTCAAAGGCCAGGGCTACCTTTCTTGTAGTGATCGACAGCTTGGGGATCAGCCTGTCGTAATATCCTTCACCGGACCCGATTCTTCCGCCCTTTTCATCAAATGCCGTGCCGGGGATTATGGCAATATCAATACACTCAATCGGCACGACGTTACAACGCGTTTCATCAGGCTCTAAGATGCCGCGTGGGCTAAGTTTTAGGTCGGTCTCAAGGTTGTCGACTTTCATAAGTTTCATCTCATAAGTATGGCTGTTAAAGGCGGGAAGAATAACAATTTTATTATAGTCAAAGCATCTTTCAATTATATTTCGACTGATAACTTCATTGGCATTGTTTATATAAAGCAAAACAATATTTGCTTCCAAAAAGTTGGCGAACTCGAAAAGCCCTTTTTCTATTTGCCGTGCTTTGGCTTCAATGGCACTGTCCGAAAGTGCGGCTAGCCGTTTGGCAATATCATTGCGGATTTCTTCTTTTGTTACTCTGCTTTCATCCATAGGTGTTCTCCCGGGCAAAAATTGGCTATATATTGTATATGTATACAGAAATTAGTGACTAATGTCAACTTGCAATAATCATTGACTAAATGGCCTTCTCATGATAAAAGTCGGACACATTTGCATAATATGGGAAGCACTTAAATTGTTCCAAAAATATAGGGATTGTAATGCTGGAAATCAAGTTTGTCAGGCAAAAATTAGCAGAGGTTGAAAAAGCTCTTTCAACACGGGGAGCCACAGCAGATCTTGATTTGTTCAAAAAATGCGATGACCGTCGCAGGAATATTTTAGCTGAAATCGAAAAGCTGAGACATCGTCGTAATGTTGTTTCGGACCAGATCGCGGATATGAAAAAAAAAGGTGACAGTGCCGACAGTCTTGTTGCAAAGATGCGTGAAGTTGGTTCTGAAATCAAGGCACTGGATAAGTCGTTGGCGGAAAATGAGGAAAAGATTAACGAAATTCTTATGGGTTTGCCGAATATCCCCCATTCATCGGTTCCCATAGGAAAGGATGAATCTGAAAATCCGGTTGTAAGAACTGTTGGCACACTTTTTGAATTTAATTTTGAACCCCTGGCACACTGGACGTTGGGAGAGAATCTCAAAATATTCGATTTTGAAAAAGCTGCCAAGATTACCGGTGCGCGCTTTCCGCTCTATATGGGGGCCGGCGCAAGACTGGAAAGGGCTTTAATCAATTTTATGCTTGAGATGCACACCACCGTGCACGGTTATCAAGAAATACTGCCGCCTTTTATCGTCAATCGCCAAAGCATGACAGGCACCGGCCAGCTGCCGAAATTTGCGGATGATCTTTTCAAGCTGGAGGGGTGGGATTATTTTTTAGTGCCTACTGCCGAAGTTCCGGTTACCAACATTCATAGAGATGAAATTCTGCCTGAAGAGATCCTGCCGATTTTTTATACGGCTTACACTCCCTGTTTCCGCAGCGAAGCCGGTTCTTATGGCAAAGATACCAGAGGTTTGATCCGGCAGCACCAGTTCAACAAGGTTGAGCTGGTCAAATTCACAACACCGGAAACTTCTTATGGTGAACTTGAAAAACTTTTAGGTGATGCCGAAGCGATTTTGAAAAGCTTGAAGATTCCTTATCAGGTTATCGATCTATGTACAGGAGACCTTGGTTTTGCATCAGCCAAGACCTATGATATTGAAGTTTGGATGCCGGCGCAAGGTGTTTACAGAGAGATTTCGTCTTGCAGCAATTTTGAGAGTTTCCAATCCAGACGCGCCAATATCAGGTTCAAAAGAAAAGGGGAAAAAGGGACCAAGCTTGTACACACCTTGAACGGATCCGGACTCGCTGTGGGTCGCACAGTTGCCGCCATACTTGAAAATTTCCAGCAGGCCGACGGATCGGTGTCTATACCGGAAGCCTTGAGGCCTTATATGGGAGGGATGAAAACAATAGCACCATGAAACCCGAAAATTTTCCAGAAGATATCAGGCCCTATATCATTCCGCAGCACAAGGGCAAGCTGATTTATCGCTGCCTGGGTTGCAAGCTGGAATATGGCATCAAAGAGTTGCTTTATACCTGCCCGGATTGCGGAGAGGTGCTTCTTATAAATGACTTGAATTTTGACCGTTTAAAAAAGATTCCCGGGCGGATGTGGCAACGGATTTTCGATTACCGTAAAATGCTCACAATCCCTGCGCTTAAAGGCATCTATTTGTATCATGAATTCATTGGGCCGGTTATACCGTTTGATGCTGTAATATACCTCGGAGAAGGACACACGCCCGTTGTAGAAGCTAACGCTTTTTTACAAAAAAAGGCCGGCGTTAGATTCTACTTTAAAAATGACGGTCAAAATCCAAGCGCTTCCTTTAAAGACCGGGGAATGGCCAGTGCCCTGAGCTATCTGAATTTTTTGGTCAGGCAGCAGCATGTTTCCGAAGTCCTGGCGATATGTGCTTCCACGGGAGACACTTCAGCGGCAGCCGCATTATATGCCTCTTTTCTACAGCCGCATGTTAAGTCCGCAGTACTGCTTCCACACAAGAAGGTTACGCCTCAGCAGCTTTCCCAGCCTTTGGGAAGCGGTGCGGCTGTGTTTGAAATACCCGGCGTGTTTGACGACTGCATGAAAGTAGTGGAAGCTTTGTCGGACAACTACAACGTGGCCCTGCTCAATTCCAAGAATGCCTGGCGGATACTGGGGCAGGAATCGTATTCATATGAAATTGCGCAAGCGTTTGAATATGACATGCAAAACCTTGTGGTCGTAGTCCCGATTGGTAATGCCGGTAATATTACTGCAGTTATGAGTGGATTTTTGAAATTTTATGAGGCCGGCATAATTCAGACTCTGCCTAAAATATTAGGAGTTCAATCGGAGCATGCCAATCCTGTTTATCGCTATTATATGGAGCCTGATGCCAAAAAAAGAAAGTTTGTTCCGGTGACCGTCAAATCGAGTGTAGCTCAAGCCGCCATGATCGGCAATCCGGTTTCAATGCCGAGGGTAATTCATCTAACAGACATATATAACCGCATATCCGGCATGCAGAAAGTTTTTTTTGCCGAGGTGCCGGAGCAGGCTATCATGGACTGGGGGCTTTTGGCAAACCGCAACGGACATATAGCCTGTACTCATGGCGGTGAATCCCTGGCCGGCCTGGTTGCAGCCCGCGCTCAAGGAATTGTCGGTGAACATGATATTGCCGTCATCGATTCAACCGCACATGCATTGAAATTTTCAGGCTTCCAGGAGATGTATTTTGAAAAAAGTTTTCCGGCAGAATATAACATCTCGCCCAATCCGGACTATATTAATGCTCCTGTATTAATCCATCCGGAAGATCTTGAAAAGGTCCCTGCTCCGGGAAAGCCGTTAAAAGAGGATGAATTCAAAAAGTTTGTCAAACGTGTTTCCGAAGAGATTGCAAGGGCATTGAATCTTACCAAGGTAGAAAAAGCATGAGCCGGAGAGACCTTTTTAAAACGTCCCCTTTTGCCCAATTTCTGCGTCAGACTCATCCCGCTTCAGCGAGACTCAAAATGTTCAATTTGGTTATAATCCTTTCAGCGATTCTGATTGCACCCCTGAAAGCAAACAGTGCTTTTTTGTATAAAAGTTACACCATCCGGTATGACCGCGGATGGGACATCTTATGTGATCCCTATGTTGTCCAAAAAAATGACTGGGTTCTTAAACTCTTCCGACAAAAAGGAGAAATCGCGAATAAGGATTTTCCGGAATTTTTAAGGATATTTCAACGTATAAACCCCCATATTCGGGACATCGACCGAATCCAGCCCGGACAGTATATCATGATTCCTTTAAGAAAGTTAAGGCAGGGGAGCATGCCGGGACAGTCCACGGGTATTGTTACTGTTCCGTTTGTAACCATTTCCAACATACCTGAACCCCTAAAGGTCTACTCAAATGCCTATAAGGTTCAAAAGGGAGATTGTGTTTCCATACTGATTTCGAGGAAGTTCGGGGCCTACGACTCAGAGTCTTATCACGAAGGGATCAAACTGTTCAGGCTGATCAACCCGGATATTGCGGATCTGGATCAGATTTTTGAGGGACAAATGATCCATATTCCGGATCCATCCATTCGAAGCCAGTCGTGGTATGCATCCCTTTTTGATCCTGCGGCGGCCAGAGACTACGACGATGGTACGGGCAGCTCTGTTCCTATAGAGGTAACAGCCTTGGAACCTGCCGGGCCGGACAATAACAGTGCTAAGCTAAGGTCGCCGTTGCTGGAAATGGCCTCCATATTGAAGGCCAAGTTTTACAACAAAGGCGTTTACTCCTTTCCGCGGCAAGGTCAGGAGGATTTTGAACTCGACCTGGCCCGCATGCCTTTAATGGAGCTTAAAGACGGAACCCGGCTTATTTTCCCGCAAGATAATGCCGGCCAGGAGTCTGCCGTTAATGCGGCAAGATCTTTTTGGAAAAACATAAAAGTTGTCCAGATTGCATTCGGTGATTCTGCCGAACAGATTTTCAATTCTGTTTTTGAATCACTTGGCGTAGATTTATCAGCCGGCCGATTGTCCTTTGCTGACCGTGGCGTTGATGTAGAGACTCGCGGAAAATGGATCATTGATGAACCGACAGCGACGGAAAAGACCGATCGTAAGGTTTGCATATCGTTGATTGATAATACGGATCAACGTACTCCGGAATCGATTACCCGCTATTTGGAGCAACATAATATCGTCATTAAAGACGTGCTCACGGGAAAAGAAGGGACAAACCCGCAACCGGCAAAAAATCCATACCGCAAAGTTAAAAATGTGGTCACAGTCGATCCTTCGAACCACAAGGCTCTGGTCAATGATCTGCTAAAGGCCATGGGTTATAAATATGCTCCTAATGTAAGCATCACATTTCCGTATGCGCAAATGCAAATAAAAGCAGTATCGAATCTTGTTACCATAGGCAACAAAAGTCCGCTTCTAATTGACTTTGGTGATTTTTACGGAGACGCTGTTGCCGCCATACAAAAAGCCGGCTTCGACATCATCCAGATAAAAAACGAAAACAGCTACACAACTGTTATTCGCAAACTGTCTGATGCTTTAGGTCTTTCCTGTTCTGACAATCCGACGTTTTGGGCGGCAGACCGGCCCGTTGCTTATAATACGGCGTTAACCGTACCGGGTTTTCTGGTTGCAGCAGCAGGCGGACCAACAGTTTTGCTTGCAAACGCCCCCCTGGATGACGGAGTGATTCAACTGCTGGACCATCAGGGAGTAAAGGTAATTTTGCTCGGCTTACCGGAAAGATATTTGTAGTACAGACCTCATTATAATAAAAAAGGTAGGCGTTCACAGGTTCTAGGTTCAGCGGTCCCCGTTATCGGTTTGAGGGATTCAGGAGATTCATTAACACCTCGGCCACTTGTGGGGCGCCAATAACCCACCGAAAAATCTGAGTACAAGCCTCTTTACGACGGCTAAAAGGTTGTTGTAGTTTTATAAACGGTAGAGCGAAGCGATTCCTTATTAACTTTGAACGGGGAACGCTGAACCCATGAACGGTTACTAAAAAAGGTATAAAAAATGAGAACATATCGGTGTGTGGTATTGTTTATAAGCATTATGTTTTGTTTTGCAGCGTGTACTTCAATAAGTCTGGAAAGACGCAAGGACCAGGCGGAAAAAGGTAGAAATCTGGGCGAAGCCTATTTAAGCCAAGGAAATTATGCATTGGCGTTAAGAGAATTTCTTAAAGCCAAAGAGCTTTACGATAATGATAAAATTCTATATGACGATCTGGGACTTGCCTATATGGCCAAGGGCAGACTGGACCTTGCGATCGAACACTTTAAGAAAGCCCTGGCAATTGACCCCGACTATGCTCCCGGCAAAAACAATCTGGGAACAGCCTATATGGAAAAAAAGGACTGGGACACGGCCATAAAATATTTCAAGGAGGTAGCCGGAGATCTGCTTTACGCCACGCCCCAATTTCCCCTGGCAAATCTGGGTTGGGCCTATTATAACAAAGGAGAGTATGAACTTGCTTTAAAATATTATCAAGAGGCTCTTGAGATGAATGCTCAGTTTCTCCAAGCTTTACGCGGCCTCGGCGTAACTTATATTGCCATGGGCAAGGGCTCGGAAGCGGTGGAAGTGCTTGAAATCAGCGTAAAACACTATCCGCAGCCGCAGTACGCTCAACTGCATTTCGATCTTGGCGAGGCTTACACCTTGTCGCGTAATTATGAAAAAGCATTTAATGCTTTTCAAAAGGTGATTAAATTGGTTCCCGATACCCCTTTAGCCCGGAAAGCTAAGATAGAGTCTCAAAAAATAAACCATTTCCAATAACAAAAAAGTCCCCCTGCTTAATTGCAGGGGGACTTTTTTGTGGCTTAAGTCTATATTGATCAGCAGTTTACGTCAACCAAGGTCGCGTTGCTCTAATATAACGATCCTGGGAGTAATAAATATCAGCAGCTCTTCCAGGCTTTCGGAAGAATTTTTTCTCTTAAAAAACCAACCTAAAAGCGGGATGTCCTTTAATCCAGGTACTCCGGAGATACCATCATCTTCTCTTGCTTTTCTGATTCCGCCGATAATAACCGTATCGCCGTCATTGACCAGAAGCTCGGTATTGGCTTCCTTGGTGGTAAAAGAAATCTGGTTATTGATGACCGCGCCTATTTCATTATTCTTGACCGTGATCTTCATAGAGACGCGGTCGTCAGGAGTCACGTGTGGTGTAACCTCCAGCTCCAGGGCGATGTCTTTGAACTCCGTGGTAGTATTGCCGTCGGCGTCAAGCTTGTTGAAAGGATAACTTAGACCCTGCTTGATGGTTGCCGCGGTATTGTCAAGGGTCAAAATCTTCGGGGATGAAATGATCTTTACGTTTCCCTTAGATTCTGAAGCAGCTATCTGTGCATTCACAACTGAAATTTGGGAACCCGCTGTCCTGAGGAATGTAATGCCTAGCGCTCCCAGGCTTGAGGTGGGCGGGTTCGTGGCGGACATATTGAACGCAAGATCGCCGCCAAAATTGGGGTTGTGCGATCCGCTGGTATTGTCGTATGCCGGGCTGCCGGTTACTTGCCACTGGGTTCCGATATCCCTGGAAAAGGTGTTGGTGGCTTCAACGATGCGGGCTTCGATGATGACCTGCGGCGTTACTTTGTCGATTTGTTCGACGGTCTTTTTAGCCTGTTTAATCTTTTCAGCCACATCCGTAATAATGATCTGATTGTTGCGGGCATCTACCGTAATGCTGCCGCGTCCTTCAGTCAGTACGATATGCGGCAGCACATCAGCGCTGGCATCGGCATAGTTGACGGCAATAAACTCTGTCAGTAGCGGTTCCGCTGCTACTTGTTGAGCAGTTACTTTCTGTTTTATCGCCAGTTCAGCCTGTCTTTGGACTGCTTCACCTTCGAGGGTCTTCTGAGTAGCTATACGGACGATATCACCTTCATAAACCATGCCGAGCAGATTCATCCTCAGTACCAGATCGAGAACCTGATCCCATGGTACCGGTTTGTCAAATGTTAACGTCACCGATCCGGATACATCCTTGTCTATGGCAAAGTTTTTTTTGCTTACATCCATCAAAATGCGAAATACGTTTTTGATATCGGTTTGATAAAAATTCAGAGCGATTTTCTCTCCTGTAAATTTGCCGGAGGGTTGAAGAGCAGCTGTGGCAGGTGCTGATATTTCCTGTTCATCGTCTGCAGTTACGTCCATCGGTTGCGTCGAAACTTTTTTCCAGGGTGGCAATTTGGCTTCATCAAGAGGTTTAGGTGGTATTGAGGACGCTTCGAAATGGAGCATCAAAAGATCACTGACCTGTTCAGCCACATGCGGCACGGATTCCCGCAGCTCGATGGAAATCATGGAAATTTCGTTCATTTTCGGAGTCTGAAAGGGAATTATCCGATCAACAGCACTTGCAAATCGTGTAGTAATCATCGGTCGCTGACGATACTCCGGAATATTGGTATTATAAAGGCTGAGCAGAAGCTTTTTATCATTAATTTTTTTGATTTTGTATTGGATTGGTTTTGTAGTTCCAATGATAAGGGTCGATTTGCCGGCTTCTTCGCTTGAAAAATCTATGCGGTTAACCCATGCGGGTTTAGATTCGTCTACTTCTAAAGGTTTGACTTCCTTCGGTGAAGCCTCTATGCGTATTTCAGCTTGCGCGGGCGCAGCAGCAGTCTCTGGTGTGGAACCCACTTGAATTACAAGTCCGTTTTCCGATGAATTAGCGGAAAAAGCGGAAAGATATCTTTCGGTTGTATCGAGAACGACCCTGACCCTGTCGGGATAACCGTAATGCCGAACAGTCTTTACCCATTTTGAGCCAACGGAGATGGTATTTTCTTTTTGAAAGGGGCTTTTGACGCCAAACAGGTCAAAAATGATACGCGCCGGGTCGGTGGTGGTGAAATATTTGTAATCTTTAATGGTGCCATCGGCATTAACAAAGATGTTTATGCTGTCTGCAAGTTCAGCAGAGGATATCGATTCCAGCCGGATTGCAACATCAGTGCTTGCCGCCGCAGACATCGTCTGCGGTTCAGCAGCCGGATTTTCTGCTTGGGTTTTAATAACCTGCTCAATGGAGGTTGAAGCCGGCGAAACTTTTTTAAATATTATTTTGAGGTCGTGGTCTTGGCGGATTACTTCATAAGAAGCATCTTTCTTTAATGCAATTTCAATACGGGATGTATGCCCTTTGTCAGTCAGTTCAGAAGCATTGATAGAACCGACTAAATCACTTTCCGGCATGTAGGTGGTATTGATGTCGCCCAGAGCTGTTTCCGGTAAATACAGTAGTACACCCAGGGGAACAGGCTGTTTGACGGAAGTATATGACAGTAATCGATTACCTTTAATCCATACGGAAAACGCTTCAGAATCCTCGGTGGTGGTTATCTGGGTGATAAGTTTGGACTCAATAGATTCAACAGCACCTTTTTCAGTCTGCTTGGTTGCCATTTGGTTGGAAGCGCATCCAGCCAAGAGGATAACTACAATCAATATAAAGAAGGCAGTGGCTCGTATTTGTAGTAATTTATTGATTTTAAAGTTCATGTTACTCTCCAGGAGGTTTCTGAATTATAAGTGGCTTTTTTTGGACAGAGACCTTGCCGTAAATATTTTCAACCTCTTCGGCAATAATGATTCTGTCCGCCAAAATCTCAACTATCTTGCCGGAATGGGTTCCGATATATGTACCTTTTGTAACGACATATCCTTTCCCCGCAGCATCTTCCACCAAAGCTCTATTTCCACTAAGAGAACGGATTACTCCAACAAGCTGAAGCTGGCTCAAGTCCAACTTTTCAAGAGGTGTAAGCGCCTTGCGTTTTATTGCGTTTTTACTGGGCATTACAACCGCCGCCGCTTTTTCTTGAAATAAAGGTTCGAACGGATCAAGCTTCCCTTGCGGATTATAGACATTGGCGCTGTCAAGTAACACTAATTTTTGGACGGTCGGGGCCAGGGAGGCAATTAGCTTTTTGTCCTTTGCTTCAGATTCGGCTTGTGTGGTAACAGCCGCAAGCTCGGTTTTTACTTTTGACTCCGGGGGCTGGGCCGCCGCAATTATCGTTTTTGGCTCCGGTATTTGTTTTACTACAGCCGCAGTTTTTGGCTTCGGCATTTGCTTGGTCGCCACAGTCGCTTCGGGTTCCGGAGCTTGCTTTTTTATTTCAGGCTCGGCAGTCGCTATTTCCTGGAGCTTTTCGGGAACCGCC
>JAQBHK010000019.1:0-7583 GCA_032127815.1 Desulfobacterales bacterium | reverse complement strand
GCCCGATATGTAAAAGCCTCCAGCTCCAAAAAATTGGACATAAGTGGTGGATGTTTTTAATCCCATTTTTTAATTACTACCGCTGTTGCGATTGTTCCGCAAGGGTAATGATACCCTTCCATAGTTCAATTCAGAAATACGTTGATAGACGCTTCGATAAAGACCGCCGTCAGTTCGGTGATCCCAACTACAGTGGTCATGAAAGAAGAAATGGAATTGAGAGAAGATCAAGTTCCATGTTGAGTTGATATTTTCCTTTTGTATTAGGCTAATTAAAGCTCCAAAATTTGATTGATTGGGGTTCCGAAATGCAGACCATACGAAAAGGATAGACTGTCAATGATAATAGGAAAAGAAATAATTAAGAAGTGTAGGAAAAAGCATGGCAAAACGCATACTATGACTGACACACATCTATACAGTCTTATCGCTATGGATTCTCCAGAGGCCGTGCTGGCAGAGGTAAAGCTGATTCTCAATCTCATTGCCCCGGATTTCGACGACGCACCGGTTGCCGCAGCATTCACAACCATCGTCAACCTTTTCAAGGGAAATTATCCGGGGTACCGGGCCTGCAACACCGAATACCACGATCTTCACCATACCACCGACACTTTCCTTGCCACGGCACGACTGATCCATGGAGCTGTGCTGGACGGCGAGACTTTTATTGACCGCCATATCTCTCTGGGCTTGATAGCGGCTCTTTTTCACGATGCAGGATATATCCAGGATAAGCATGACCTGGAAGGTACGGGCGCTAAATACACCCTAAATCACGTTCAGCGGAGCATGGATTTATTGGAATGCACGGGTGTAGAATTTGGGCTTTCTAAAGAAGAAAATGCCATGAGCCGGACCATGATCCTTTGCACCGATTTTGCGGCGGATATTGCTACCATTGCATTTCCCAGCACCAAAATTGAACTGATAGGTAAAATCCTGGGGGCAGCGGATCTTTTGGCCCAGATGGCTGATCGGACATACCTGGAAAAGCTGCTTTTTCTGTATCGTGAATTCAAGGAAGCCGGAATGGGCGACTACGAAAGCGAACTGGATCTCCTCCGCAAAACCGTCGGGTTTTACGACTTCATCGCCCAGCGGCTTAAAACAACACTTGATGCAACCGACCGGTTTGGGAGTTCACATTTTGCCTCAAGATGGGGAATTAATGCAAATTTGTATCATGTGGCGATAGAAAATCAGAGAAACTACCTGAAGCAGATTCTGGAAATTCAAGATTCTGATCCCCGTGACCATTTGAAGCGTGGTTGTATAGTCGATAAAGTACGACGGGAATATTGAGGGAAAAATTATCTGTCTCTTTTCTTAAAATATCATATGTTAAATCCTGTTCAAATCAAAATTGATAATTCAATCAAAACTCTAGCTTGCCTCAATATAGGCATTGATTGGGGTTTCAAATCACCAACCGTACTTAAATCCCAAAAACCCGGTTTCCATTCCTCGGAGGCCGGGTTTTTTACTGCCATGATATTTAGCTTTTTACCCTGATTTCCATCGAGTTTGTGGGGAATAGTGAGTGGAGCAACTTTTTAATAGGCAATAAAAGTTTTATTAAAATTATCTAATACACTAATATCACACTATAAATTAAGCTATCAATCATAAATTAAGTTCCTGTCGGGTAGACGGAATAACCATGCAGTGGAAAGATATCCAAAGCATTCATCAAACCCATGATTCCAAATCCGGCAAACACATACTTGAGATTGTTTTTACGGGTGTTGCTTTTTTCAGCGCGGATCGCCTGAAATATGAGTATCAGCACGTAAATGTTAACAAATAGAGAGGCAACGTCGAAAAGCGGAAAGAGTATGCCTGCTTTTGCAAAATAACCGGAAAAATGTTGCTGCACGGATACAATATAAAGCGAGGTCGGTGTTAAGCACTGGAGTGAGCAGCAGGCAGTAATCAGTCAAAAGTGATCAGCCGTCTTCGCTGAAGCTACGCCGTGCCAAGGTGAAAGGTGACCAGTTATCAGTAACCTGTACTCACAATCCTCAAGGCCCTTGGGCCGCTCCTCAAGCCCCGAATGCTTTTCGCGGGGCGCTCCTCAGTCCTGACGAATCGGGATCTACGCTTCTCCCCTATCAGCGTCGCAGGTGCTACTCATCCGGCATCATGTATTCAGCATCTCATGGGCATGATCGAGGGTTGCCTGGGTGATTTTCTCACCACCCAGCATCCTGGCAATTTCTTGGATACGATCTTTTGCGCTCAGGCGCTTGATGCTGGTTGTGGTTCTGCCGCAAAAAACGTGTTTTGATATCTTGAAATGGTGGTCACCGAATTTTGCAATTTGCGGCAGATGGGTGATGCATATTATCTGGTGATGGCGGGCAAGGGCCGCCAATTTTTTGCCGACAACCGCCGCCACAGCTCCTCCGATTCCGGCGTCGACTTCGTCAAACACTATGGTTTCCAACGTTTCCGTTTCGGCTAATATGGCTTTTAGCGCCAGCACCACTCTTGAGAGCTCACCTCCGGAGACAATACCGGAAAGCGGCTTGAGCGGTTCGCCTACATTGGGGGCAATAAGAAAAATTGCACGATCGCTTCCGGTTTCATGGAGGGCGTTTTCACCGGATGTCAGGTGGAGCTCTGCATGGTCGCCGGCCGGCAAGGTTTGCAATGATACCTCAAATTTTGTTTGCGACATCTCAAGGGTGGTTAGCTCTTGCATTACTTTGCAGGCCAGGGTTTTTGCGGTCTCTTTCCTTTTCCTGGAAAGCTTATCAGCCAGCTTGACCAGTTTGGCATGCAGTTGGGCAAGTTTTTCTTTGGTTTCAACAATTTTTAAAGAAATATTCTCTGCGGCTGCAAGTTCATGCTCAATGGTGTCGAGCTTGGCCAACACCGCCTCAAGGGATCCACCATATTTACGCTTAAACCGGTTCAAGGTGTCAAGGCGTGCTTCGACCTCTTCCAGGCGGTTTTCGTCGGGCTGTATGTTTTTTAAGTAGATTCTAAGTTCTTCGGCGACATCTTCCATTTGAAATGTGGTTGTCGCCAGTTTTTCCGCCTTGGATGATAGGGACGGGTCAATTTGGCAGGCGCGGTCGAGGTTCTTTTTCACCTCCGCAAGGCGCTCTATGATGGCGCCTTCCGAGGTGTAGAGTTCTTCAAGGCTGTTATGGACATCCAGGTAAAGCTTCTCTGCGTTTTTCAGCAGCATTCTTTCCTGTTCAATAGCAACATCCTCACCAAGGCTGACGGAAGCCGCCGTGATCTCTTTTTGCTGAAATTCCAACAGCTGAAGGTGGTCCGCCTGCCGTTGGCCGGCACTCTGGAGTCCCTTGAGGTTCTGGATCGAAGGCAGGATTTGATGATAGCATTTATGTACTTTGTGGCGCAAAGGCATCAGGCCGCCCAGCTGGTCTAGTATCATCAACTGCTGCTCTTCTTTTAAGAGTCCCTGATGAGCATGCTGGCCCGATATGCTGGCCAAGTTTTCGGTGATTGTATTAAGCAGCGCGATTGTGCCAAGACGTCCATTGATGTAAATTTTGTGCCTGTCGCTATGGGAAATGATTCTGTTGATTAACAGGCTATCATCAGTGCCAAAACCATGCTCTTGCATGATGCCGGCTATACGGCTTTGCGGTTTGACCTGGAAAAGGGCTTCCAATTCGGCGGTTTTACTGCCGGTTCGAATCAGGCCGGCGGTCGCACGGCTCCCCAACAGAAGATTGACGGCATTGATGATAATCGATTTGCCGGCACCGGTTTCACCGCTTAATATTGTCAGCCCGTCTGAAAAAGAAATTTTTAGATCGTCGATGATGGCAAAGTTTTTGATGGCAAGTTCGCGCAGCATAAGCGGGTTAGAATGTCTTTTTGGCGGCGGCGATATTTTCGACATCTCCCATTACAATAAGGGTCATGCCGGGGGTTAAAATCTGTGTCGCCGGTGGATTGAATTCGATTTCCTGGGCCGGAAGCTTTGAGCCTAATACCAGCAAATTGAATTTGTCTTTTAATCCGGACTCCATTATCTTTTTTCCCGCAACATTTGAATTGGAAGCAATAACAATCTGGTGCATCCTTAATTGTCCCTGGCTGCTGCGCAGCATGCTGTCAAGAAAATCGACAACAGTGGGCCGGATCATTTCGGATGCCATACGCAGGCCCCCGATAAAATTAGGTGACACCACTCCGTTGGCGCCGACTGTTTTGAGTTTAAAAGCCAGTTTATAATCGACGGCTTTACTGATGATGCGTAACTTGGCGTTGAGCATTCTGGCGGTCATGGTGACATAGAGCGTGTCCTTGTCGGCCGGCAGGCTGACAATAATTCCGGCAGCATTTGTAATCCCGGCGGTTATCAGATTTTGATCATCAGTAGCATCTCCATGTACATAGAGCAGGTTTTCGTTCAAAGCCAGGTGGCGTTCGATAATGCTCTCTTCTTGTTCAATCAAGACCACAGACTCCTTGTTTTTGGTCAGCTCTTCCAGTACATGGCCTCCACTTGCACCGCCGCCGCAGACAATATAATGATTGTTGAGCTTTTTTATCTTTTTTTCCATCTTGTTTCGCCTCCAAATTCCGGAGAGGTCTCCTTCAATAATTGATGCGGTCAGGGTACTGATGCCGTATAAAATTATCCCCATACCGAAAGTTATCAGGACCATGGTGAATAACTGCGCAGGAACGTTGCCAGTGACATTAAGAATTTCACCATAGCCGACACTTGTAATAGAAATTACAGTCATATACACACAATCTATGAATTTCGGCTTGCCGCCGAATATAATATAATAGCCGGTACTCCCCACGATGACCACGAAGAAGATAGCTACCAGCATAAGAGATAGTTTTTTTCTAATTCTCATTGTTAATTTTTAACACGATGTTTTTGCAGCATAAAAGCCCAGTTCAAAGGCCGCTAAATTCGATGCGGCGAAAGCTTTTTTGGAAATGATCGTAATGGCCTTTTTCACGTTGTCGACTGTAAGCGGAATTGTTCCGGTTTGAATCAATGCTCCCAGAAGAACCATGTTTACGGCCAGAACATTGCCGGTTTGCGCGGCAAGCGCGGCGGCATCAAAGGCAATCAGCTTGGCGGTCTTGGCCCGGATGATAGCCTGTAACTTTTTCAGTTCGGGATACGGGCAGCTTCCGGTGGTTGCGGTGGAAGGCGACAGGGGGGCCAGGCTGGTAATAACAATCGTATCGGCATTGCATTTATTCAGAGCCCGGAGGGTTTCCAGCGGCTCAAAGCCGACAACCACGTCGGCCTCGCCATCGGCGATAATGTTGCTCTGCGCATCTCCGAACACAATGGCGGATTCCACAACTCCACCCCGCTGGGCCATGCCGTGGATTTCGCTCATACCGACTGGAATTCCTGACAGGAGTGCGGCCTCACCAATAACCTTGGAAGCCAGCAGATTGCCCTGTCCACCCACCGCCACGATGATTAATCTGGTTGTTTTCATCTCAGTACCGTTTTACGTGAGTGTTTTGTCTTTTGTATTTAGTGTTTGGTGATCTAACAAACTATACGTATATACTTCAAACAAAAGACTAAACACCAAACACTAAATACCAGATAAATTCGACTTTTTCGAATTCATCAAGTTTCTTGCTTTAAAGGCAATATAGCATTTTCCGGACATATCTGGGCGCAGACCGTACACCCCCCACACAGAGTGGGGTCGATTTTAACCCTTTTATTCTGAATGAAAAAGGCCGGGCATGCAAGCGCATTAATGCAATCTTTATGGTTTTTGCATTTTTCACTAACAAAAAAGGGCTTTCCCCGCAGCTTTTTAAGGCTTTTGGCATACAGCGTACAAGGCTCTTGAGATATTATAACCGAAACACCTTTATAGTTTAAGGCTTCTTTAGCTGTGGCGATACTCTTTTTAACCCGGTACGGTCTTATGGCTGCCACCTGGGAGACACCAGCGGCCCTTACGATGGCTTCGATCGATACATGCCCGTAACCCTCTAAGTTCAGCGCTTTCATATCTACACCGGGATTCGGCTGATGTCCGGTCATAGCCGTGGTTCCATTATCAAGAATAACCAGGGTAAAATTATGGTTGTTAAAGACGGCGTTGATCAAAGCGGGTATCCCGGAGTGAAAAAAGGTTGAATCACCGATAAAGGCAATCACTTTTTTGTTCGTAACTTTTGAAAAACCGCATGAAGTGCCGACTGAAGATCCCATACATATCAGAAAATCTCCCATTGACAGCGGCGGCAGAAATCCGAGGGTATAACACCCGATGTCGGTGGGGCAAATCGTTTCCATGTCCTCTGCGGCTTTCTTAACCACATAGAAAGTGGCTCTGTGGGAACAGCCGGCACAGAGGGTGGGCGGGCGCTGTGGAATCTCGGGAAGATCGGAAAGATCGAGAACGGCCGGCGCTGTATACGCCACATCGAAATATGTGGCCAGACATTGCCGCACAATGGCAGGATTAAATTCATAGAGGCGGGAAAAAAGCTCCTCGCTCTTACCTTTTATGGGCAGGGTCAGTCCTTCTTCCTGGGCGAAGGCCTTGAGCGCTTCTTCCATATAAGGTTCCCCCTCCTCAACCACCAGGACCTTTTCACACCCCTTTAAAAAATCCTTTAACAATGCTTTGGGCAGCGGGTGGGAGAAACCGATGCGAAGTAGTTTGGTTTTGCCGCCCATGTTCAAATCTGTGACGGCATCTAAAACATATTTGTAACTGACGCTGTTGCATACGATTCCCCAGCGGCCGTTTCCTGCGCTGATATTATAGGCGCTGGTTTCGGAGATCTCTTCAGCTTCTTTGAGTCGGTTCAACAGTCTGGCATGCAGTTTTCTGGCAACTGCAGGTATCGGCACATGGTTGAAAGGATCTTTTGTGTAATTACCAAGGGGTTGGGGAGCTTGGATTTCACCCGTAATAACGGTTTCAGTAGAGTGGTTGATGCGCGTTGTGGTTCTAAAGATGACCGGTTCCTGCAGCTTTTCAGAAAGATCAAAGGCATAGGCCACCATGTCTTTGGCTTCCTGGGCTGAAGAGGGTTCCAGCAGGGGCAGGCCGGCAAGCTTGGCATAGTAACGGTTATCCTGCTCGTTCTGGCTGGAAAACATGAAAGGATCGTCGGCGGTGACAATAACCAGTCCGCCTTTTACACCCACATATGCTAAGGTTAAAAGAGCGTCGGCCGCCACATTAAGGCCCACGTGTTTCATTACGCAGATACTGCGAACTCCGCAATTTGCAGTGGCGGCCGCCACTTCGAGGGCTACTTTTTCATTGGTACTGTATTCAAAATATAGGTCGGTTTCTAAAGATATCTGAAAAAAGTTCATTGAGATTTCAGAAGAAGGTGTTCCCGGATAGGTTGTGGCAACGGCGACACCGGCCTCAATAGCCCCCCGGGCAATGGCTTCATTGCCAAGAAGCAGCATTTTTTGACCGGGACGAGCTTTTAAAAGCCTGTGCATGGCATCTCCCTTAAAATATGTATAATATTATTATCTTGAACACCCTTCTCCATTTTGTTTGCGATCAAGTTAGGTGTTATGAGGGATTAATACACCAGCACAGTTTGCAGTGTAAAGCATTTTC
>JAQBHK010000018.1:0-3827 GCA_032127815.1 Desulfobacterales bacterium | reverse complement strand
TAACTTCCTCAAGGTATTGGACACGTTCTTTTAGGTACTCAACATGTTTATCCGAGGATAGGGTTGGTTCTTCCGGATGCTGGAAGCCAATTTCCGTAACGGGTTTAAAATTCATTTAATTAAAAACTCCCAATAATTCCTCGAGCTGATTATCCAATTGATCTATCGTTAATGATAAAATGTTGGGCGAGAGGCCAACACATTTCCATGCCTCAGGCTCTAATGGAGGCACCAAATGTTCTCCGCTGGAACCTATGTTTAGAGCGATTGTTATAATATTTGCTAAATGTACAATAGACGGCTCTAAAAGGTCATTGGAATTTTTCGGGCTGTGGTGATACTTAACAGCGTTCTCCAAAGACTTGGGCAATCTCCATTTTTTTAATAGCAATGCACCTACGGTTGTGTGATCACAATTCATGGTTTCGGGTTCTAAATCAAATAACAAACGATTATTGCATCTCGCTTTCTGAATTGCATTTCTGGCATTAACTGGAGCGTAATTGTATAAAACCAACCGGCCAATATCATGCAGTAAACCGGCCAGAAATAATCGTTCAGTGTTTTGAATCCCTTGATGGTTTGCTATAATCCGAGAAATGGTTCCGCAAGCAATGCTGTGCATCCAGAATGATTTCATGTCCATGATACAATTAGGGATATCATTAAATGCGGTTAAGATATTGATTCCTATCGCCAAAGTGCTCAGTTGTCTAGTGCCGAGAATGGCTACCGCTCGAGTCAAAGTGTCTACCTTTTTGGGGAAGCCATAAAATGCACTGTTTACAATTCTCAATAACTTGGCAGAAAGATTGATGTCTTTGCCGATCACATTGCCAATATCATTGGCTGAACTGGTCGGATTTTGTATGGTGTCGTTGATTTGCATAAAAACGGCCGGCAGCGTTGGAAGATTGATATCCTGCTCAATCAATTCAACGGGATTCACTGGGGAGGTTGTGTCTTCCACAATTGTATCTTCAATTTCATTGCTGGATGCAAGCTCCTGAATGTTAAGAATATCAACCGGATCTTTGCTTTTGATTTCGTTAACTGTACGAATTTTGCAGCAGCGAAACAATTCGGATATCGCCGGGTGCTTCAGATTTGTATGAACAAAACGTTTGCGAACCTTTTTTTCAGCTGCTTCGACAATGGCGGGTTCTATCTGTGATATTACATTTTCTTCAACATCATTTTGAGTTACTCCCTCAATGTCAGCTTCTATGACTCCCCACATTTTGAAAATTCGAATATTCTTTGATGTCAGCTTGCTGCCTCTGCTCAACAGAAAACGTCCGTTATTGTGCTTCAAGTCGTCGGCTAACACCATGCCTGGCTTTATTTCAGCAAGATTGATAATTCCCATAATTTTTTAATTTTCTAAAATTTCACTCCTTAAACGGGGTATTCCACGGCATTTTCATAAAATTAAGAAAAGACGAAAATGGAAATACATTAGTGAATACCTATATACATATCTAATATCGGCAAAAGCCTAAAAACCTTTACAATTATTAAACTCTTAGGGCTGATAAGGCTGGTTGGTGCCGGTGACGACGTTGAGAGGCCTGAAGTGTAAATATTTTCAAGTGAAAAAAATGGAAGGGATTTTAAATGTTCAGAAAATTGCAGAAACTTTTAGTAAAGATACAGCCATTTGATACGCTTCATAGAATCACTTTCGATACAGATACCTTGCCAAACGTCCAGATATCTTATGGTTCCCAAACCTTGTGATACTATTTACATATCCAACGCTAAATGAAAATCAGCAGCCCCCTTTTTACCCCTATTACCTCCCAAAATTTGACAGTCTGGCCCTCCTCAAGCCATTAAAATTGATTTTACCAGATTTCGGATATTAATCAACCACTTTGTGTCCATAAATCTCTGACATAAAAAATCATTCGCTCTTGGGCTCTTTGCAAGTTGAACAATTCTGTGAACGGCTCTCCTTTTAGTATAATAAAATCGTATCCATAGCACAGTAGCAGTGTTTCCAGCAGAATCGGTCTCAGTAGCAGTGTCCCTGTAGAAGTCCCCTCAGTAGCAGTCCCCAGCACAAGCACCCTCAGTACCAGTCCCCATCACAGCAGAAGTGTCCAGCATGTCCCCATCACCGTAGCAGTCCTCTCAGCAATAGAAATGACCCAGAGCAAGCAGGGTTACTGGTGGATGGGGTTCTTGCTACTAAGGTTTTTGTATTGCTAAAGAAAAGGCAGAGCCCATCAAATAGACCCTGCCTCTTGTTTGTTCGTGCATGACGACCGGGGGAATGCTCTGCTGAAAGGAATAAATTGACACAATATTGTATGCGATTTGCATTGACACTGTGTGCCCAAAAAGATATTCAGTAAGGCTTATTTTGCCATCCCTTTCCAGCCGATAGACTCTATTGAGAAAAATTATGCCAAACATTTTAGTCATTGACGATGAAAAAAGTATAGCCTGCATGCTTTACCAAGCATTAACAAAGTACGGCTATAATGTTGAAACAGCCACAGGCGGGCAGGAAGGGATCAAAAAATTTGTTGAAGGTCATTTTGACCTTGTTATCACTGATGTTCTCATGCCAGGAATAGATGGCAATCTTGTGGTCCGGCATATCCGCAACTCATCCAGAAAATCAACCCCGATTATCGGCATATCTGGAACACCATGGTTTCTTAAAAATAGTGATTTCGATGCTGTCCTTTCAAAACCTTGCCCAATCACGGCCCTAATTGATGTTGTTAAGTCCCTGACAGCAGCGTCTTAAAATTCCCATTAGTATAATAAAATCGTATCCATATCCCAGTAGCAGTGTTTCCAGCAGAATCGGTCTCAGTCAGAGTCCTCTCAGTAGAAGTGTCCAGATTACAGGGAAGGGGGAGATTGTGGGATTGGTTTGATGCTACTAAGATTTTTATATTACTAAGGTTCCGGTGATCCAGGATTAGGCGTGTTGATACAGGAATCCAGGGTTAATGTCTATTTCCTAACCTAACACAACATGACCGTCTGGATTTCTTTTTACCTGGGGTATACTCGGATGTTTTCTTGTAAACTCTCTGGGTACAGCTACTATATTCTTTAATTCTAAAGCCCTATTTACGGTTGATTTGAGATCGATGATACTACATGGTTTTTCAAATATCTTGTAAATACCAGATTCGTTCATGACATCCATTGACGCGTCCATTACAGCATAACCTGTCAGCATTATGGTTATAATATCGGGATGCTTTAACTTTACCTTCCTTAATAATGACAACCCATCCATACTGGACATTGACTGATCGCTGATAATAAGGTTTACGCCATGGGTTTCTAACTTTTCAAGAGCTTCTTCGCCGCTTGTTGCCGTAAGAATGGTATAGTCTTCATTTTCTAATGCGCTGGTCATCAATGTAAGAATGTCTTCTTCATCATCAACAACCATTACGGTATATTTACCCATTCTATTTAATTCCCGTAAAATCTCGACGACTATCTGTAAAATCAACGAAAATGTATCAACCAAGTCATAATACATTTTACTGGCCATTGAGGGTGTCCAGCTTTAAAATATATCGGCAAAAAATCAGATTTCTTTAATATAATATTGTGGTTATTTAATTTATTAAAGATTTTCAGCCATTCTGCCGATATATGTAATGCTCTTTTTAGAGCTCCTTCAAAGTCGCCTTGAGGCATATCGTCTTGAGGGGACCTCCAAAATTGCCTCTGGGGTCTGGTCAACTCCAGGGGTTTTCTTTTGGGTTAAAGTCTAAGGGAGTGGGGAGAGCTGGAGGGGTTTCTTGCTGCTAAGAGAAGATTTCTATATTACCAAAGAAGCCAGAATG
>JAQBHK010000017.1:0-2853 GCA_032127815.1 Desulfobacterales bacterium | reverse complement strand
CCTGATCCTCTGGGCCAGGTCAGAGTTCTCCGGCTCTGCCTTAGAGTTTTGTGTCTAAAATCACAAATTCCAAGCACCCCGCCAAAAAGACGGCGGGCAAGCAAATAACAAATAAATCTCAAATTCCAATATTCAATGACCAAAACCTTCCAGGCCGAGACCTTGTTTGGATTTTTGAATTTCGGTCATTGTTATTTGTTTGATATTTGATATTTGATATTTGCAATTTAATGTGCTCATTTGAGATAGTTGCACCCCTATGGGATTAAATCATAGCCTGGTCCTTTGGGCCAGTTTTTTTTACAAAATATCAGGCTCTGCGAGTCATGAGCACATCCAATACAGCTTTATGCATATGCAATTTGTTTTCAGACTGGTCCCACACAATTGAATGCGGTCCTTCCAGCACCTTTTCACTGATCTCTTCACCTCTGTATGCCGGAAGGCAATGCATCACGACCACATCCTCTTTGGTCGCACTTTTCAATAAAGCCGTATTAACCTGAAAAGGCTCAAATGCTCGTTTTCTTTTGCCGTGCTCACCCTCCTGCCCCATGCTGGCCCAAACATCAGTATAAATTACATCTGCGTATTGTACCGCTTCAATCGGGTCTGTGGTTACTTTCAGATGTCCATGCCCGCTTGCCAGGGCTCTTTTCAGGATCTCAGCGTCAGGTGCATATCCTTCGGGGCAGGCTAAAACCAGATTCAGACCCAAAACAACGGCGGCATTTATCCAGGAATTGCAGACATTGTTCCCGTCTCCTATCCAGGCAATCTTGAGCTTGGTATAGTCGCCCTTGTACTCTATTATAGTCATAAGATCGCTTAATACCTGACAGGGATGGTATAAATCGGTAAGAGCATTGATAATCGGAATGGTGGCAAATGCCGCATATTCTTTTAACCGATCCTGGGAATAGGTACGAATAGCGAGTCCGTCCAGGTATCTCGAAAGAACTCTGGCAGTATCCCTTACAGGTTCGTTGCGCCCGATCTGCGTATCTTTGGCATTGATAAAAATCGGCGTGCCGCCCAACTGAATTATTGCCGCTTCAAAGGATATCCGTGTGCGTGTCGACGGTTTATCAAAAATAAGTCCCAGGGTTTTTCCTGCAAGGGTTCTTTCCGCGGCTCCTGCTTTAAGCTGCTCTTTCAGTTCAAAAGCCCGTTTAAAAAGCAACTCAAAGTCTTCTTTACTAAGATCCAATAGTGTCAGTAAATCTTTTTTCAAAACAATTTCTCCACTTAATTAACAATACCGTAACTTCTCAATAACCTCGGGGAAAAGGGCTTCAGGGTTTTTGAAGAACCCTGGAGCCCGACGATTTTCTAAACCCTAACTTCTTGAGAAGTTACACATTACCCATCTACAAACCAGCTAAAATACCATCCAGACAGGCCACCAGGGAATCGATCTCTTTTTTTCCAATGATCAGCGGGGGAATAAAACGCAAAATTTTCTCCTGGATGCAGTTAATCATAAATCCATTTTCCAGGCACAAGTTGACGATCGGCGCCCCTTCCATTTTCAGCTTCATCCCCAGCAGCAGGCCCAGCCCGCGAACATCCACGATTGATTCGTGCCGGCTTTTCAGCCACAAAAGCCTTTCCTTAAAATAGGCTCCGATTTTATTGCAGTGATCAACGATTTTTTCTTCGTCAAGCACTTTGGCAACTTCAAGTGCAGCTGCGGTCACAATCGGCGTACCGCCGAATGTTGAAGCATGAGAACCGGCTCCAAAGGCCTCGGCCACGTCTTCTACGGCCAGCATGGCTCCTATGGGCAGTCCATTTCCAAGGGCTTTGGCCAAGGTCATAATATCCGGTTCAACGCCGAAATGTTCATACGCAAAGAGCCGGCCGGTACGTCCGATTCCGGTCTGGATTTCATCAAATATCAGGAGTACGCCGGTTTCATCACACAACTGCCTGACCCTTTTAAGGTATTCGGGGTCCGGGCAGCGCACGCCGCCTTCACCCTGAATCGGCTCGATGAGAACGGCACACGTCTTTGCATCGATTTTTTTCTGCAAGGCATCAATGTCGTTAAACGATACAAAATCAAAACCCTCCAAGACAGGCTCAAAACCCTTCTTTATCTTGTCCTGTCCGGTAGCGGAAAGGGTGGCCATGGTGCGTCCGTGAAAAGATCTCTCCATGGATATGATTCGGAAGCGTCGGTTTTCACCCTTGTCCTTGAAAAATTTTCTGGCCAGTTTTATCGCGGCTTCATTGGCCTCAGCCCCGCTGTTGCAGAAAAAAACCCGGTCCGCAAAACTGTGCTTTACAAGCCAGTCTGCAAGCTCAACCTGCGGAACCGTATAGTAGAGGTTGGAAACATGCAAAAGGGTTTCCGCCTGAGTGGCAAGTGCCTTTGAAATCCTTGGGTGTGCATGGCCGAGGTTGCATACGGCTATCCCGGCAACAAAATCGGTATAACTCCGGCCTTCCGTATCCCAGAGTGTGCATCCTGCGCCTTTGGTGATCACAACGGGAAATCTTGTGTAAGTCTTGGCAATAACATTATCTGCTTTATCGATTATCTCTTTTTTCATACCGTAACCTCGGTTCCAATACCCTTATCGGTAAAAAGCTCCAGCAGTAAGGCATGGCGTTTTTTCCCGTTGATGATATGAGCTTTACCAACCCCGTTTTTCAGGGCCTCTAAAGCACACTCGATTTTTGGAATCATGCCTCCTGAAACAGTTTTTTCTTCGACCATTTTATGAATGTCCTGGGAATTGATTGAAGAAATAAGTTCTTCTGAAGCATTCAGAACTCCATCGACATCCGTAAGAAATATAAGACGCCCGGCGGAAAGGGCCATGGCTATCCTGCCGGCTACAAGGT
>JAQBHK010000016.1:0-2671 GCA_032127815.1 Desulfobacterales bacterium | reverse complement strand
TGCAAATATTGTAGGCTGGCGGACGATAAGCCTTCAAAATTTGTAGGCTTATCGGCATTTTTTATTGGCTGCATAAGAACCCGCGTTAATACTATGTTTTTTTACTCTATGCCATAGGCTTCTCTGGTCGATACCCAGCATCTCGGCTGCCCTGACCTGAATCCCCTCTGCTTTTTTCAGAGCTTCAATAATCATTCTCTTTTCCATCATTCGCAATTGATCATCGATTGATAATGACTCAATCTCTGTTGATGCTTCCAAAGAATGCCCGTTGGCAATAATTGCCTGAAGATGACGCTCCGCAATCATTCCGTCAGCACTCATACCTGCGGCGCTTTCCATTGTATTTAGGAGCTCTCTGATATTCTCCGGCAGATGATTCACATCAATTATTCCGCTGTCACTCATTACCGCCGCTCGTTCCATAGTGTTTTGCAACTCCCGGATGTTTCCGGGCCACGCATACGCCATCAGCATCTGCAGCGGCAACGAATAGATCTTGGACGATTTAGCCGCTTTTTTAAGAAAGGATTCGACTAAAAGAGGGATGTCCTCTTTCCGGTCTCGTAGTGACGGCAACTTTAAGGGAAAAACATTTAGACGGTAAAAAAGATCTTCCCTGAAACTTCCTTCCGCGACCATGCTTTCTAAGTCCTTGTTGGTTGCCGCTATAAAACGAATATCTACCTTGATAGGTTTTCTTCCGCCAATGCGATCAAATTCCCTTTCCTGGATTACACGCAGAAGTTTAGCTTGAAGGTTCATCGGCATATCACCGATCTCATCTAAAAAGATCGTTCCGCCGTTGGCGGTTTCAAACTTTCCGGGTTTACTTGAATCGGCTCCTGTAAAAGCGCCTTTTTCATAGCCAAAGAGCTCACTCTCCAGCAATTCTCCGGGAATGGCAACACAGTTAATTTTAACAAAAGGCTTGTCACTACGGCGGCTGTGCTCGTAAATACTTGTAGCCACAAGTTCCTTTCCGGTGCCGCTCTCACCAAGAATCAGAACGGTTGAATCGGTAGGGGCCACCTTCATAATATGACTGAAAACTTCCCGCATGGCCACACTTTCGCCCACAATTTCCGGAAAAAGCTGCTGGGCGTCAACCTTGCTCAACACATCCGTAACTTTTTGGAACATATGGGTAAAACGTTGAATTTCATCACCTTTACGTCCTTTATCTTCTTCAGCCTCATGGACTGAAAGAACCGGAAGCTTTTTGGTTTTTTCGATAAAAATTTGAACAGGCTTTAAAAAGAGCCGGACCACTATCAGCCCGCAAATAAAAGCAACAGAGGCAATAATCGTTGTCCACACCAAAATCGGATATGTTAAATTTATTTCCTGTTTCATGTAATGTTCAGTGATTCGAAATGAAACTATAACCGAAAGAACGGACAGCCCCGCAAAGATAACCGGTATAATAATATAAAGACTTATATAATATCGATATTTACTCATATTATCTAACCACTCCTATCAAATCCCACATGGGCAGAAATATGGCCAGAGCAAAAAAGCCGACTACGGCAGCCAGGCCGACCGTCAACATAGGGCCGATAGCGTCGGTCAGTTTTCTCATGGCATATTCCACTTCGGCATCGTAATGCTCTGAAACTTCTCGCAACGTCTCTTCCAAATTTCCGGATTCTTCTCCGATGGCCACCATATTGATAACAATGGGTGTAAAATATTTTGCTGATTCCAAGGGTTTGGCAATGCCCCAGCCTTCTTCCAGCTTGTCGATGATCTGATTAAATTCTCGTGATATCGCTATGTTGCCGATTGTTCCGGATAAAATCTTCATGGAATCGAGAACCGTAATACCACTCGCTTGCAGAATTGAAAAAATGCTTGCAAATCTTGACATGGCGGCCTTTATGAACAGAGGACCCAGGATGGGAATTCTCATCAACAAACTATCGCGAATGAATTTGCCGGATTCGGTTCTCAGATAAAAATTCAAACTGACACCGAGCACAAACAGGCCGCCGAGCAGCAGGTACCAGTAATTGGCAAGATAGTTATACATCAGCATGCAAATTTTGGTCAATACGGGGAGATCCAGGCCGGCACTTAAGAATATATTAACAAACTTGGGGACTACAAAGGTTAATAAGACAAAGAATGCAACAGCCAGCAAGATGGATACGATTATCGGATATTGAAAGGCCGCTTTGATATCCGATTTAATCTTATGCTCATGATCGATGATATATATCAGACGATCCAAAATATCCGGAAGTGCTCCGCTGCTTTCTCCGGCCCGCACCATTCCGCAGTATAAATTAGAGAACGTTTTCGGGTGTTTTTTTAACGCATCGTAAAGACTTAAACCTTCTTTAACATCCTGGGTCATGGTAACAATCATCTTTTTTAAATTCACATTTTCGGTCTGATGTCCCAGAATCTGCAACAGTTTGATCAGTGAAACGCCGGCTCGCAGCATGGTTCTGAACTGCTTGGTAAACAGAATCAGCTCCTGCGCCTTGACGGGAGTTACTTTTGCCATGATATTCAACCAGGTTTGCCGCGGTGAAACCGCGCCTTCGGCTGTTACCCTGGTCGGTATGTAGCCCCGTGAAAGCAGTATATCATTTGCCATTTCAGCCGATTCGGCTTCCACTACACTTGAAATTGTGACCCCGCTTTCATCAATGGCTTGGCA
>JAQBHK010000015.1:0-4186 GCA_032127815.1 Desulfobacterales bacterium | reverse complement strand
TCATTTCAAACCTGATTTTAAGTTTTGCAGCATGTAACAGATCGACTTTTACGAAAATATTTGTGGCAACACATTGCTTTTAATTATAAAAATTGTAAGAGAAAGAAACCTGGATGTCAACTAAGTTTTCTCCTCCACTGCAGACCGCTTTGATTTCAAGTTTCTGTCTTTGGGTACCAGAAACCTGTTTTTGACGGTTTCGAATGCTTCCGGCCCTGATTTCTCGATTGACACAACATTCTTAATTTTCTATATTAATCAGATAAATATGGAAATACTTACCTGGATAAACCCGTCGAGTAACAGTTCACGGGTTCAAAGGTTCAGGGTTCAGAGGTTCAACGAATAAAGACAACGTTGAATTTCACCAGTGGCGGGAAATCTGTGAACGCATAAAAGACAACCCTAAAGCTCGCCTGACGTCGGTCGGGCAGTGGTGTACTCTGATTCTGTGAACCCAACAGAAAGGTAACCCTGAACTTTGAACACAGAACCTGTGAACACTTATGCGTCTGCCGTTTACTAAGCCATGGAACAAAACAAAACCTTTCTGGATCTGTGCCGCTCTGTTCGGGTTGATTTTTACAGTTCTTTTTTGCGTACGCGTGGGCCTGTTCAACAGCTTTAATGTTAATTTCAAAACCGTATCTTTAGCAGGCTTTAATTCCCTGCCCGCCAAGGATTCATGGATGAATATTTTTCAAAGCGGACGCAAAATTGGATCTTCACACACAACTTTTTCAAAAACCGCGAGCGGGTACCGACTTCAAGAAAAGATACATATGCGCATTAATACAATGGGACTGGTTCAGGATATACGTCTCAATACAGGCGGAAGACTAAATCCGGATTTTACGCTTTCGTCGTTTGATTTTGAGATTAGTTCAGGCCGTTTTCGGTTTGTGGTCGAGGGATCTATTTCAAACGACTTACTTTCCATTCAAACACTAAGTTCCGGATCCAAACGAAAGATCGATATAAAGCTCAAAGAGAGAGTATATATTATACCCGGCATATTAAAAGCAGTAGCGGCTTCCGGATTGGTGCCCGGAGACGAATTTGCCTTTCAAATTTTTGATCCTGCTACCATGGGAAGGGAGGCAGTCATCGTCAAGGTTATTGGCCGTGAGGAAGTTCTGAATCAGGGAATCAAAAAAACGGCAACAAAATTGTCGCTAATATTTAAAGGCGTAACTCAGCTGGCATGGATAGATGAAAATGGTGAAGTTATTAAAGAAAAGGGATTTTTGGGGATCAGTTTAGAAAAAACAACACGGGATAATGCACTTTTCGGCCTTCCCTTAGAAGCGAGCCAGGATCTTACAATCGTTGCTTCTGTCCCTTCGAATATGTTAATTGACGATAAAAGCAAACTGACCAGGCTCGAAGTTGAAATTGGAGGTATCAAATACGATGATTTAGATCTGCACGGCGGCAGGCAGTCTTTGGTCGATAATGTACTGACTATAACTATAGAGTCATTATCAGATTTTGCGTCTTTGGCTGCCGAGAATAAATCGCAAAAAGATAGAAAGGAATTTTTAAAACCGACTCCGTTCGTACAGTCTGATCATCCCAAGATACGAAAACTGGCCCAAAAAATCGTATCGGGGAATGAAGAGCCGATATCAAAAGCTGTAAGACTGGTTGACTGGGTCTATAAAAATATCGACAAGCGACCGGTTCTTTCCCTGCCTGATGCCCTCTCTACCCTCGAGAATCGTGTGGGTGACTGCAATGAGCATGCCGTGCTGCTGGCTGCCCTTGCGAGGGCGACAGGCATACCTGTAAAGATTGAAGCCGGACTGGTTTATTTAAACGGGCGTTTTTATTACCACGCCTGGAATCTGTTGTATCTTGGGAAGTGGGTGACAGCGGATGCTCTTTTGGGCCAGATACCGGCAGATGTAACCCACATACGGTTCGCAAGCGGGCAGCAGAAACAGCAGCTTGATTTGATGAACATTATTGGAAAGATTAAGTTAAATATTATAAACCAGGTGCTATGATAGAACTTGTCGGATTGACCAAAAGTTATACGGCTTTAGTTGCTGTGAACGACCTGAATATTTTTGTGCCCAAGGGCGAGATCTTCGGATTTATCGGCCCCAACGGGGCGGGCAAAACCACGACGATAAACATGATGGGAGGGATCACTGCCCCGACTTCGGGCAGCGTGAAAATCTGCGGTATCCGGATGGAAGAGCACCCGGAAAAAGCCAAAAGAAAAATCGGCTTTATTCCGGACAGGCCGTATCTATATGAAAAGCTCACCGCCATGGAGTTTCTTGAGTTCACAGCAGATCTTTATGGTGTTAATGAGCATGATTTTCATGCAAGATCTCAAGAACAATTAGAGATGTTCTTGCTTTCCGAATGGTCCCATGAACTCATAGAGTCATATTCACACGGCATGAAGCAGCGGCTTGTTATGGCAGCGGCGCTCTTGCATGAACCGGAAGTTATTATTGTCGATGAACCGATGGTGGGGCTCGATCCGGTGGCGATCAAAATGGTGAAAGAACTCTTTAGGCACCTTGCCGCCGAGGGTGTAACCATTTTCATGTCGACCCATACCCTGACAGTGGCAGAAGACATTTGTGACCGCATTGGTGTCATTCATAAGGGCTCTCTTGTCGCCAACGGAACACCCGAGGAACTGAGGTGCCTCACCGATGCCGGCGGAGGGGACCTTGAACAGGTGTTTATGCGTTTAACTGAAGAATGAAAGCTGTCATCACACTACTAAAGCCCAGGATTTTGTCCTTTAAGTTTAAGCGGTTTTCCAGCGACAACAAGGATGCTTTGATTAAGGTGTCGGTTTTCGGGACGATCGGGGTTCTTTTCTGGGGCGGTATCTTTGCTGTCTCTTTGCGTGTTCTCGGTTATTTTAAGGGAATTGAAGAGCTTGGTGACATATTAGCCTACAAACTTCTATCCATGATTCTGCTGACGTTTCTTTCGGTCCTGGTTTTCAGCAGCATTCTAACATCTCTTTCGAAACTGTATCTTTCCAGAGATCTGCCCCTTGTTCATTCCATGCCGGTTTCAAGCTACAAGATATTTATTGCAAGATGGATAGAGAGCACCATTGACAGTTCCTGGATGCTAATCGTCTATACTTTTCCGGTCTTTATTTCATACGGAATTGTATATCAGGCCGGCATGTTTTTCTATGGCAATATCATTTTCGTTCTTTTGTCCCTTTCCATAATTGCATCCGGCATCAGTTCTTTGCTTGTAATGCTTACCGTGATTGCCATTCCGGCGGGTCGCATCAAGAGCATATTTGTGTTCCTCGGGCTGATTTTTTTCCTGGTACTCTTTTTTGCCTTTCGTTTTATAAGGCCGGAGCGTCTGGTTGATCCGGAGGTTTTTTCAACCACTCTTATTTATCTGCAAGCCTTAAAAACGCCGGCGCCGCCTTACCTTCCAAGCACATGGGCTTTTGACAGCCTCAAAACAATACTTGAAGGCAAAATTGTAAAGAGCCTTTTTCATACCTCACTCTCATGGAGCTTTGCAGGGGTGGTGGTATTTATCAATATCATTATTGCAGATGCCATTTACATCAAAGGGCTGTCAAAAACTCAGACTGCACCGTCAAGGCTTTTAAAACGAAGTATGTCAGCAGGCCGTTTATTCTTTTTTTTGTCACGTCCGGTCAGGGCCCTGGCCGTCAAAGAGATCCGAATCTTTTTCCGGGATCAAACCCAATGGTCCCAGCTTTTTCTTATTGGGGCCCTGGTAGTGATATATGTCTACAATTTCAATGCTCTGCCCCTGGAAAAGGCTCCCATAAAAACGGTCTATCTTCAGAACCTCCTCTCTTTTCTGAACATGGGGCTTGCAACCTTTGTGCTTACCGCCGTTTCAGCGCGTTTTGCCTTTCCTGCCGTAAGTAGCGAAAGGGAGTCGTTCTGGCTTGTAAAATCAGCGCCAATAACGCTCAGAAGCTTTTTGTGGATAAAGTTCTTTATCTATTTCTTTCCTCTGCTGGCTCTAGCTGAAATCCTGATTATTGCTACCAATGTTCTTCTCAATGTTACTCCCTTTATGATGGTGCTCTCCATAGTAAATGTATTTTTCATGGTTCCGGGAATTGTTTCTATGGGGATCGGTTTTGGTGCCGCGTACCCTGATTTTAAATCCGAAAATCCTGCTCAAGCTGTGACGAGTTTCGGAG
>JAQBHK010000014.1:0-9972 GCA_032127815.1 Desulfobacterales bacterium | reverse complement strand
GGAGTTTTGTGTCTAAAATCACAAATTCCAAGCATCAAATTTCAAATAAATTTAAAATTCCAATATTCAATCGTTCGACCTAGAGGCTCTCGACAGATGACCAAAACCTTCCAGGCCGAGATATTGTTTGGATTTTTGAATTTCGGTCACGCGCAGCGCAGGCGCTTGCGCCGCGTGTTGTTATTTGTTTGATATTTGATATTTGCTATTTGGAATTTAATTTACTCCATTTGAGATAGATGCACCCCTGTGTGGTGAAATCAAAGTCTGGTCCTATGGGTTAGGATGTTTTACACGTTTAGAGCCTGTTATTCCTGCTCTTTTAGAAATATATTGTGATCTACCAGTGCAACTGCATGGATGCCGGCCTTTAAAAATTTCTGATCACCGAAGATACTAATCAATCTAACACCGCCATTTTCAGGTTCAATCGTATCAACGGCTTCCATAACCAGTGTTTTTTCATTACCCTGAATCAGGTATGCGTTCGCTTCACACATGTTCGTCTTGCCCTTTTGTTTAACTCTGATAAAAGTCTTTTAAATTTTTTTCTATCAGGTTTTCAATAAGATGGGGGAGTGGAACAGAAGATGTTCCAACGATTTCAATATTCTCCTGCGAAAGCGGTATCAACAGCTTTTTTGCAGGGCTCTCGGCCACAGCTGCAGCCATCTTGGGAGTCACCTCTCCCATCATAGAATGCGCCATTATGATGGCGATGGTTCCAATGATAACATCCACTTTCCCGGCGGTTTGCACAATAGCATTTTCTCCGGAGGCCCCGCGATTGGCTTTGGCCTTCAGCATTTGAGCCGTTGCTATTGCATTAGTGCCCAGGGCGATAATTTCGACGTTTTCTCCAAAAAAGTCTTTAAGCTTTTTGATGACGGTGCTGCCGATACCGCCGCCCTGTCCGTCGATGACGCAAATACGTTTCATATCATAGTGCAGTGGAATTTGAGATCCTTGAACTGCATAGCGAGCGCATTCCCCGCAAGAAAGCTTGATGGAGCGTAGCGGAAATCCCGCACAGCGGGACTGCAGGGCGCTTCAAGCCGGATATTTTTCGAGTCGGGTTGGCCTTCATAAATGCAGAAAGAGAGGAAAAAGGAGCCGGTAGTCAACCGTTTGTCATAATCTATTCAGATGCAGGTCTAAGCCCTTAGGCCTTATGGCGGCAAGGAGTACAAATCGAGAAACAGATACAAGTTACCAATTCAAGAAATCACGCATTCAGCTTCAGCCTCTGGTTCCATTAGGTTGATTCGGGCTCCCCTTTCCTCTTACAACCCGGATGCAGTACAATGTCCGAGTCGCTGTGTGAGTAGCAGATAATAACCCGGACGTCAACGAAACTTTATAGTTTTTTGATTTTGATTCTACTTTGGCGCTTTTTTTTGGAAAGCCGTCTTCGAGGCCCTTTTTTTTTGGTCGTAGGCACCCAGCCGTCTTCATTTTCTCTTTCGATACCGTCGACATCCAGATAGGCTGCCATTGTAATTTTTTCTTCAAATTTCAAAGAGTCTATGGTGGCACACCCTGCGGATGCTGCAAAATGGATAACATCAAGATCTGAACTTACAACCAGGGCTTTTTCTTTTTCCCCGGCGGCCATCCTCTTGATGACGGTGTCGGCCGATTCGTCGGTGCGGGAAAACTTAACCTTGATGCCTTTAATCTGATCTCTGGATTGGAAAAAAGAAGGTGCTTGGGCTCCGTCAAAGACGACAGTGATCTTATGGGCTTTTATTTTTTTGTATGCTGCCAGAGTCTCAATGAGGGTTTCCCGGCCGAGTTGCATGTCCCGGCGGTCGATGGGGCTGAAAAAATTGGATTGGCGGATCAAATTATAGCCATCGATGATAATATGAATCGACATGGTTAGATTTTTTTAAGCAGGCTCAAGACCCGGTCAAGGTCATCATCACTGTAGAATTTGATTTCAAGCGTACCCTTTTGCCCTTGCTTTTTGATCTGTACCTGGGTGCCGAAGCGGCGGGAAAGATCTTCCGCCAAACTTAAAAAGTATCTTTGTTCGGAATCGGTCGGAGCCCTTTTCGTTTTATTCTTCTGTAATTTTAAACGTTTGATCAGGCGTTCGGCTTCCCTGACCGAAAGTCCTCCGGCAACAATGGACCTGAAGGCGGTGTTCTGCTGAGCCGGTGTCTCGGCACCCAGCAAAGCCCTTGCATGCCCCATGCTTAAGGTTCCATCCGTTATGCTTGCCTTGATAGGTCCGGGCAACTGTCGGAGTCTCAAGAAATTGGCAATAGCAGACCTGCTTTTACCGATGTGTTCGGCGGCCTGGTCCTGGGTAAAGTCGAATTCGTTAATCAAGCGGTAGTAGGCTTCGGCCTCTTCCAGAGGGTTTAAGTCCTGCCGCTGTACGTTTTCGATGATGGACATCACCAGCAGTTCAGTATCCGTGACCGACTTTACGAGCACGGGTACCTGGCTCAGCCCGGCCTTTTTGGCAGCCCGCAGGCGTCTTTCACCGCTGACCAGTTCATAACCATTATGGTCTTTTCTGACCAGAAGGGGTTGTATGATGCCCTGTGTTTTGATGGAGCGCGACAGTTCTTCCAGTTCATCGTCATGGAACCTGAGGCGGGGCTGGTAGCGGTTTGGACGGATCAACTCAATGTTGCACTGGAAATATTCTTTTGAAAGGTTTTCAATTCCTTCGATTTTGGGAATGAGGGCATCCAGGCCTCTGCCCAAAGCCCTTTTTGGGATTTTTTTTGAATCCGAGCCGCTCCCTTTTTTACTGTCACTTTTTTTCATTAATTTGCTTTCGAGTGTTGGTTTATGATTTCCTTTGCCAGCTCAAAGTAGCTTATAGCCCCGACCGAAGTGGCATCATAAAAAAGTATTGGTTTTCCGAAGCTGGGCGCTTCTCCCAAGCGGACGTTTCTGGGAATAATGGTTTTAAATACCAGGGTTTTGAAATATTTTTCGGCATCCTCAGCGACCTGCCGGGACAGATTGGTCCTTTTATCATACATGGTTAGAAGAATCCCGGCAATTTTTAATTTAGGATTCAGATTGTGTTTGATGCGTTTCATGGTTCGCAACAGCTGCCCCAGTCCTTCCAGGGCGTAAAATTCGCACTGCAGAGGTATCAGCATATAATCGGCAGCCGTCAGGGCGTTTACCGTCAGAAGACTCAAGGAGGGAGGGCAGTCAATAATAATATAGTCAAACGAATCTTTCAGCTCGGCAAGAAGATTCTTTAAAATCATTTCTCGTTTTGGCTGTGACATCATTTCGACATCAAAACCGATAAGTTCCACGCGTGAAGGAATGATCTTTAAGGTTTCAATCTCGCTGTTCACAATGAGTTTATTGACAGCAACTTCCCCAATCATACCATGATATAAGGTGTAGTCGATCTTGGATTTATCTATGCCAAGCCCGGTAGTTGCATTGCCTTGGGGATCGCAGTCAACCAGCAGTGTTCTTTTTTCTGAGACAGCCAGCGCTGCCGACAGATTTACGGCTGTGGTAGTTTTACCGACACCGCCTTTCTGGTTGGCTATGCATATAATATTAGTCATGGCCGGTATTTTTAGCATAAAACTTGATGTTTGAAAAGGATATAAGCTATGATAGGAATCGAACCATTAATTTTCGGATTTCGCTGAACATGACTTTTTGTTCAGGGATTATATAGGCGGATAGAGATACCCATGAAATTTTACAGGCATTTATTTGCGATTTGTACCATATTGATATTCATCACCGCTATACTTTTCCCTCCCGGGGCCGAGGGTATCAGCGTCAAAGAGGAAGAAGAACTGTCCCGGGAGTTTTTAAAGGTAGTTTTGAAGCAGTTTCAATTAATTAAAGACCCGATCATTGTGGACTATGTGAACGATATCGGTCAAAAAATTGTTTCGGTTCTTCCCCCGCAGCCGTTCACTTATCGTTTCTATGTAATCAAAGAAGATAGTTATAATGCTTTTGCCAGTCCGGCGGGACATATTTTTGTCAACAGCGGATTGATTGAGGCCATGGAGCACGAGGAAGAGTTGGCGGGGGTAATTGCCCATGAAATTGCGCATGTCTCTTTACGTCATATCTCCAAAAAAATCGCGCGGTCCAAAAAAATCGGCATGGCAACACTTGCCGGTGTTGTTGCCGGTGTGCTGCTGGGAAGCGGTGGGGCCGCGGAGGCGGCCAATGCAGTAACCGTTGGGACTCTTGCGGCCGGTCAATCAGTTGCGCTTGCTTACAGCCGCGATGATGAAACTGAGGCGGACCAGGTCGGGCTGGAGCATTTAAACCTCGCCGGGTATAGCTCCCAAGGGTTGCTCGTAGTGCTGAAAAAAATGCGAAGCCGGCAGTGGTTTGGTTCAAAACAAATCCCAACGTATTTGCAAACCCACCCGGCTTCAGAAGCTCGCATGGTATATATTGACATGTGGCTTGCAAAACATGAAAAAGTGCATGCCAACGTCAATCCCTACCCCTTTGAAAGAACTCATACCTGGCTGGTTGCTACTTACGGGGATGAGAATGCGGCTTTGAAACGGTTTGAGTCAGATGTAAAAAATCATCCTGAAAATCCCCTGGCCCATTACGGTTACGGCTTAATTCTGGCAAAGGCCGGCAACCGCAACAGCGCCATTGACCACCTTAGAGCAGCTTTGGAAAAAAATGCTTTTGATACTTATATTCTAAGTGATCTCGGACGCATCTGTTTTATGGATGGCCGTTATCAGGACGCATTGAATATTCTGCATTCTGCCGAAAGTTTTGCCCCAAACAGTCCCCAAAGACTTTTCTATCTGGGACGCACTCAAATAGAAACAGGACGGCTTAAGGAAGCCGCAGGAACATTTGAGAAGCTACTCTCAATAAATGCTGAATATTCCAAGGCATATTATTTCCTTGGTGAAACCTATAGTAAGCTGGGCAGGCTGGATTACGCCCATTATTACCTTGGTATCTATTACAAAATGGATTCAACTTTTAAGAACGCCGCGTTTCACTTGAAAAAGGCTTTGGAAACGATGAATGATTCGGGGAAAAGGGCCGAAATTGAAAAAATGCTGAAAGAAATTGGCGCAGAAAAAGAACAATCACGTTAGCAGACAAAGCCGCAGCCCTGATTTTTCACAAAGAAATAACCCTGCAAATCAACTGTTTTCGATATCAAAATCAGCTTCCTTCTATATCAATTCCATTTAGTTTTCTTTTTTTATTTAGACAGGATTTACCCCGGTTAAATACGCTTCGCTGTCCTTCGGAATTTCACAGGGCAGGCTACTAGAACATTTTTTTGGTACACAAGGATCACTTCCTTTATTACCCATTTTTCTATACTCGACACCTACAAACCAGATTTTTATAAGGTCAGATCATTTACTTCTAAACCAGATTGGAATGCCATATTTGGATTAATTGGTGTAATAGCAGCCAATCACTATGCCCACCGGTGTTTTCCCACCAGAGGCCGCAACATGTCAGTGCAGGTGACAGTCAGGGTCGAGGCGCTTTGGCAGGTTGCCGCAGAGGCAAATCATACAGAGGATAAGAAATTAGAAAAAAAACTTGATAAATTATTTAAAAAACTGAACAGATAACGCCGCTGCTTTGGGACGCGCAAAAAAACGCGTGCCCCAAAGCAGCGGCGTTCGCCTCTGTATTCAATGTTTTAAAAACAAACAAAAAGTTGCGTTTAGCAACATATTGTGTTATATCGCTACAAATTATAATTTAGGAGGTATTTACCATGACGACCGCTGTAAGAGTATCAGATGATCTGGTACGAGAAGCCAAGATATATAGCAAAATAGACAAACGATCATTGACGGGGCAGATCGAACATTGGGCAAGAATTGGTAAATGCGCCGAAGAAAACCCTGACTTAACGTATAGCTTAATTAAGGACATTCTTATCGGCCTTATAGAGCTTGAACATGGGGAATTGTCAGAATACAAATTCGGATCGTAGCCAATGAAAATCCTTCAATCACGGTCATTTGAACGAAAAGTCAAAAAATTTTCGAAACAAGAAAAAAAGAGGTTGGACAATCAGATCCGGAAAATTATTGATGATCCTTCTGTCGGATCAGAAAAAAAAGGCGATCTCCGTGGAGTTTATGTCCACAAGTTCAAGCTTCAGACGGTTCAACATCTTTTGTCTTACCGGTTCGTCGGTGAAAATTTGGAGTTGATTATGTTTGGGCCTCATGAAAACTACTACAGAGACTTAAAAAGCTATTTAAAACGCAGATAAAACCGGCGAACCATTCGTTGCACCCGGACGGCAGAAAGCCGTAGATCCTTGAAAGTTCTCAATTTCAATCAGATTTGGCGTATACAAACAACCTGATCATCATTTGCCCGCCGCCGGTTAACTCTATGTTCAACGGTCTCCGTTATTTACGATCAAAACGGGAGAACTGCATGGTAAATGTTCCTCGGCCCTGGGTAGCGGAGCGCAATGCGGTTGAGTAGCCGAACATATGGGCCAGAGGAACAGAGGCCCTGATGACCTGCAGGCCTTTTTTGTGCTCAATCGATTCGATTTTGCCGCTGCGGGCATTAAGATCCCCGATGGTCTCCCCCATGAAAGCTTCCGGAACATAGACACTCACATCCATAATCGGGTCGAGCAGAAAAGGCTGACCTTTTGCAAGAGCCGTTTTGCAGGCCATGGATGCACTTACGGTATAGGCCAGATCCGTACCAAGTGATTCCTTAAAGGAACCGCCGGTAAGGACGGCTTCAACATCAACAACAGGATAGCCCATCAAGGCCCCGCTTTCCAAAGATTCCATCACCCCTTTTTCGATTAAAGGTATAAAAATATCGGGTATCGTTTCTGCGCTGATTGCAGATCTAAAAAGATTTTCGCTGCCGCGCTGCAGAGGTTTCAGTTTTAATTTTACTTCGCCGAAGTGGCGTTGCCCGGAGATTTCCTTGTCAAATACGGCCGAACCAAGCGCTTCTTTGGCAATGGTTTCACGGTAGACTACCTGGGGTTTGCCAACGTTGACGTTAGTTTTAAATTCGCGCTGCATGCGGCTGATAACAACCTCAAGGTGCAGTTCTCCCATGCCGGATAAAATTGTCTGCCCGGTATCGTCATCTTTTCTGAACCTTAAGGTCGGATCTTCGGCGATAAATTTTTCCAACACCTCATCTAGCTTTTCTTCGTCAACATGGGTTTTCGGCTCCACCGCCACAGAGATGACAGGTTCGCAAAACTCAATTTTTTCAAGCAAGACCGGATGATCGCTTGCACAAAGAGTTTCGCCGGTTGAAGATTCCTTCAAGCCGACAATGCCCACGATACTACCGGCAGAAGCGGACTCAATGCGCTCTCTTTTGTTGGCGTGCATCCTTAAGATGCGGGCAATTTTCTCGTTTATTTTGCGACTTGGGTTGTACACATTTGATTTGGTCTGCAATTTACCACTGTATATTCTGACAAAGGAGAGTTTCCGGCCTTCCATCAGGGCTACCTTGAAAATGAGCGCAGCCAGCGGAGCGGTACTTTTAACCCGGCATTCAATCATTTCTCCTGTTTCCGGGTGCGTTCCTTTCATGGGGGGTATGTCGATCGGGCTTGGAAGGAATTGCACAATGGCGTCTAGAAGCGGCTGTATGCCCTTATTTTTCAAGGCACTGCCGCACAGAACCGGAACAAGTTTCAATTCTATCGTCGCTTTTCGGATGGCGGAAACGATATCTTCCGGAGCAATCGGGACTTCGGATAGATAGGCCTCCATAATTTTATCGTCAACTTCAGCCAGAGTTTCGATTAGCTTTTCATGATATTTTGCGGCAGTTTCAAGAATGTCCGGGGAGATTTCTGCGGTTGTAAAGGTCTCTCCCAAATCGTCTTTTCCCCAGACAACCTGTTGCATACGGATAAGGTCGATGATACCGGTAAAGTCGTCTTCCGATCCAAGGGGCAATTGTGTTATCAGCGGATTGGCATGCAGCCTCTCTTTCATCATATCCACGGTTCCCAGGAAACTGGAGCCGATCCGGTCCAGTTTGTTGACAAATGCAATTTTGGGAACATGATATTTGTCGGCCTGCTTCCAGACAGTCTCCGACTGGGGTTCCACGCCGCCGACAGCGCAAAAGACACCGATAGCACCGTCAAGCACGCGCAATGAGCGTTCAACTTCGATTGTAAAATCGACGTGTCCCGGGGTATCGATGACTTGTATTTCCGTTTGCTTCCAGTGGCAGGTGGTTACGGCGGAGGTAATCGTAATGCCGCGTTCCTGCTCGTCCTGCATCCAGTCCATCACCGCTTCGCCGTCATGAACCTCACCGATTTTATGTGAACGACCTGTATAGTATAGTATGCGTTCAGTCACGGTGGTTTTTCCGGCATCGATATGGGCGATGATGCCGATATTCCGTATGCGGTCTATGTTGTTTATGTTTTTCATCGTATCAATAGCATGTTGGCCTTAAAGGGCAAACGCAGATCAATATGGCCGGCAAGCGTCATCGATTCGTGTCCGTCGATCAAAATTTTTACGGCATTGATTTCAGGAATGTTTAAAATCAATGAGTTGACGATTGAAAATATGGTCATCTGTTCTGACTGAATGCCTCCGGGATGAGCATCTTTTAGCGTTGCCGATAAATCAACATAGGCCGTTTCGTCCGGAGCAACAAAAAGTGCCAGAAGTTTAGTGCCGGTCGGAATTGTGCGCATAAGCCCTTTTGTGGGTCCTTGAATCAGGGCTGCGATGATGGTTTGGCTGAACTGGGACGGATTGGTCCCATGAGCCAGTTGGCGTTCTTCGGCGATTAAGAATGAATTTTCCTTGTCGGCAAAATATAGCTGCACAATCTCTTTGTCAGCATGCTGCGCTGCATTGGTTTGGGGATTTTGACCGCTGTGGTCTAAAGCCGAAGATATGTAGGGCGCACTCAAAATAAACATGCAGCAAGTGCAGACAACCATGATTTTAGAGACCGCAAAAAATGAATGGTTCTTCGACATTGACATATTTTATGCCTATTTAGGTGCTGGTTTCGTTGAGAGTAAAACGTTTAATTTTTTACGGATTCATTAAAATCGACATGATTTATTAAGCCAACAAGCGTTGTATGTCAAGGAAAGAAGAGGATTTGCGGTATTAATTTAGCAAATCATAAACATTGAAACTCCCGGCAGTAAGCAGGTAGTTTTAATGTTTAATAACACGCGCCTGTAAGGTTGACATTTGGCGTGATAATAATATAGCTTATTGAATATTGCCAATTAGGTATTAAAAGGAGATGAAAAATGGCTCATGTGTCTGAAAAAAGAATCCTGGTAGTAGATGATGAACCGGATGTGCGCAATTTTTTAGCCGCCTGTTTAGAAGACGCCGGTTTTGACGTTAAAACGGCCGTTGACGGAATAGATGCTCTGGAAAAAGCAGAAGCGTATTCTCCCGATCTGATGACGCTGGATATGGTTATGCCGCGTATGAACGGAATCAAAGTGATTCGCAAGCTGCGAGAAAAGGAAAAGTGGGCCAATTTGCCTGTGATTGTCATTACTGCCCATGCCCAAGACGAAATGGGGAGTGATCAAGTCAAGGAATTCGTTGCTTTGACATCAGGATTGCGTCCGCGAATCACCATGGAAAAGCCGATATCTCCTGCCAATCTGGTAAAAACCATTTGTAAGATCCTGGATGTCGAGCCGCAAGCCGTGGAGCAGGCGGACGCAGAACTTGGCGATGAACGTAACAAGATCTTAAATCTAATTAGTGAGACCGATTCAGACACATTAAAAAAAATAAGTGAAATGCTGAAGAACAAATAGATGGTCCTAAACTGATCGGTTCTAGGTTCAGGGTTCTAGGTTTACCCGCCTTTGGCGGCGCCGAAGGCGACCAGGGTTCAAAGGTTATAATATTTTGACATTACTTAACGTTACAACTCAATGTCAGAATTGGTTTTTTGCACCCATGGGGTGAGAATTGCTTGCTGCCTCTATTG
>JAQBHK010000013.1:0-2835 GCA_032127815.1 Desulfobacterales bacterium | reverse complement strand
AGGCAGAGTACCAGTTAGGTTGTCAGTTTAATTGTGTTGTGAGAATTTAATTCCGTTCTGCCTTTGATCGATTGTTTTGCGATAGCTGTTAATAGTTCACGATTACGTTCGCCAATCGCAAGTCTTCAGTCTCGTAATAGTGAAGACTAGGAAAATGGTGTCAAATCTTGAATAGTGAATAAAACTATTTTATATGACATATCAACATATTAGCCTAACTATCAAGTGGGGCAAACGGCAATTACCTCGCGGCTTTTACAATTCAAGCTTATCTACTTTCAAAAGCAGGTTTGAGCTTTCTAACTTTTAATCTGCCGCTGCTCACCTGTGGGTTAGCGCCCTGAAGAAATGAATTGTTCCGCTGCTGCTGCAAGAAGTTCGGAACGTTTCATACCGTGTTTTCCCCTATACTCATCCACATCATTAAGGAGAGATTCGGGGAAAATGACGTTAAACCGCTTTTTGGGCTCATTGATAATTTGACTTTTTGGTTTTGGAATCGGCTTGCCATGTTTTTTAGCAGTCTCGATCCATAATTTCATAGCGGTCTCTATTTCTTTAAGAGCTTCTTCAGGGGTTTCTCCAAAAGCGGAGCATCCTTTAAGCTCTTCGACTTCAGCTATATAATCATCGTCGCCTTCGGGGTCGGGAAATATTTTTACAGTATATTCCATGATTACTCTCCATCAATAATTTTTATTGCTTGCTTTACCTGATAAGTTTTAGCTGTACCATCTTTCTTTTTTTGGATATTAATTGGTGTTTCAATAACCGGATGTACAAAAATATGATGGCTCCCACTTACGCGGTCAAGGGAGAATCCGTTATTTTCCAGCCAGCTTACAAAGAATTGGAATTTAAGGTTTTTCGGATTCCTTCTGATCTTTTGATTTATCTTATCAGCTTTTGTCATAACTTAAGGAATTAAAATTTTACGTTTTTTAAAGGTATTATAATGTGTAATTACACATTTGTCAAAATAATAATCACACGAAGGCACTAACCTGCAATTTAACCCGGACTGGCCTACCGCGCGCTTCGCTTGCTATCGGCCATCCGGTTAATTGCGCGTTATTAAATGATTAAAATTATATAGATACGGTTTGCCTGTCACATGGTTTCGCGGTTTTAAAGTCCTGACCAAAATAGATATCTGCAACCAATTCGCGCTAAATGTGCTGATACGAAACAGATCAATTGTAAAATTTTAGCTAATCCCAATCTGGTTTTCGTTTTTCCAGAAAAGCACGTATTCCCTCGGAAAAATCTCTTGTATCAGCGAGTTTTACCGCGCTTTCGTATTCTAACTTCATACCTTCTTCAAATGACATTGTTTCACCTTCTGTAATAGTGCGTCGGATTGCAGCGAGTGCTTGGGCAGGTTTTTGCGCGAGGGAATTGGCATAGGTCTGGATCTCTTCGTGTAGTCGCTCGGGGGGGTAAATCAAATCGACCAAACGCATATCAAGAGCCTCCTTCGCAGACACAAGAGCTCCTTCGTAGAGGTATCTGATAGCCCGAGGTCGCCCCAGGAGTCTTGCGAGAGATTGAGTTGTTCCTACCGGCGGTATGAATTCGATGGTTATTTCCTGCCGCGTTAAATGCAAAACTGGATACTAATTATCCATCTTTAGAGACTTTCCTTCATAAAAACCGGATACATTTTAACCACCTCCTGATCTTTTTTTGTGAGAAATACGAATATCAATGAATTAGTAACCCAAATAAATCACATGAAATAAAATAGTTATCTGTGCTTGGTCTGGGTTTGGCACAGCGCTTGCAATACCTCTATGTAGGACTTTAAGCAAAATGAAAAACGAGGTTTCTTTATGACAATATATATAATGAGTTTGATAATTACACTACTGGTCGCAATGAGGACTTATCAGAGAGGTTATAATGCTGCCTGCGAAAACCGGATTGGAGGTGGATTATGAGAGAAAAAGATCATGGCGGCACTAAAGGTAATTCTTCAGCCGGCTGTTGCGGGGCATCAGAGAACTTGAATAAGAGATCTTCTGATAATTCCATGGAGCCGGATGAAGACGGAACCAATATAACGGTTTCTTTTTTTGTCAATGGCATGACTTGTATGTCCTGTGCCCGCAAGATTGAAGCGGCACTGGCGGAATGCCCCGGTGTTGGTAGTACTGTTGCAAATCTGGCTGAGCAGAAGGCCACGGTTAGTTTTAACCCGGCAAAGACCAGCCTGGATCATCTGAAGACGGTTGTGGAAACTGCCGGCTACAGTATTGTCGAAAACCAGCCGGCCAACTTGGAAGAGACAACAAACCTGCAGAGGCTGCTTTCCAAACAGGTTTTCAGCCCGCACCCGTATCTGATCGGGGCGGCAGCGGCAATCGCTGTTGTCGGGTTCTATTTGGGGCTGATTACCCTGGTTTCCGACTGGTATAACGCCAGAATGCAGTTTGAGGAGTATCGGTGGTGGATTCTTGCCCTTGCGGCCGGCCTGGGCGTGCAGGCCACCTTGTATGCTTTTCTCCGCATACGACTGAACGGAAAAAATGTTAAGTCAGCCAAATCGAGCCTGGCTGCTTCCGGCGGGATGTCAACGGCATCCATGGCGGCCTGCTGCGCTCACTACCTGGTGGCCTTTTTGCCGGCGCTGGGTCTCCCCTTCTTGTCAGCGGCTGCGGCCGGCCTGGCAGAATACCAGACACAGCTCTTTTTGCTGGGCGTACTCTCCAATTTGTTTGGAATCGGTGTTATGCTGCGAGTCATACATAAAAACGGAATAATACCGGCCGGAGTCCTCTCAAAGTATGCGTCTTTTGGCCTTTGACGGGAAAATCAATAATGAATAAAGGACAT
>JAQBHK010000012.1:0-7103 GCA_032127815.1 Desulfobacterales bacterium | reverse complement strand
CGAAAAAGCCGCTGCTGAAAAGGCTGCCGCCGAAAAAGCCGCTGCTGAAAAGGCCGCTGCTGAAAAGGCTGCCGCCGAAAAAGCCGCCGCCGAAAAAGCCGCTGCTGAAAAGGCTGCCGCCGAAAAAGCTGCCGCCGCCGAAAAAGCTGCGGCCAAAAAAGCTGCAACTGAAAAAGCTGCGACTGAAAAATTCGCTGCTGAAATAGCCGCTCCTGAAAAGACTGCCGAGCCGGAAGTTCCCATAGCTTGTGGTCCCCCGGCTGATGTTGACACGACTGTTGACGATCCCATGGAAAAAGCGATGAAATATGCTGCTGCTGTTTTTGTTCTTCTGATTGCACTTATCATTGCTGCCAGCGCAATGAACAGCAACAAATATTACATTAAACAATCCGATGGCTCAGTTGAAATCTGGCAGGGCAAATTCTCACCCATGGGTGAAGAACTACTGATAATACTTCCTGGAGTGCAACCTCCTGAAACTATAAACGATGTTTATTCCAAAACAGATGTATATCCGCTTATTTCAAACTATTATGTTGAAAAGGCCGACACATTGCTTCAAGTTCCGGGCATGCCTGATTTTGAAGGCATCCGAGCTTATCTGAACACGGCAATGTCATATGCAACCTCAGCTGAAGTCAGCCAAGTTGCACAAGCTCGTTTAAACGATATTGATCTTATGATCCTCATGTACAAAGCTGATGTTGCTGCCAGCAAAGGAACCGCTGCCGACCTTGCGGATGCAAAGGGCTATCTTGCCGAAGCCGCCAAGCTCGACGTTGATGATTTTAAGCTTGATTTAGTCGAACAAAAAATGGATGCAATTGATGATCTTTTGTCAAGAATGAAAGCCGAAGCGGCCAAAGCCCCCGCGCCTGCTGAATAAGCCCCGGCAAATAGATTATAGAAAAGCGGGTTACAGTTAAAGCGTAGCCCGCTTTTTTTATGGCTGTAATTTGCGGTTAACCCGGATGATCGCTGAAGAGTATCAATGCAGTACCTTTTTCCTTGACTCACCCTCACTAATTTCTTATGTTTGTATCTTGCGTTGTTTATCCTTTAATAACATTTACTTAGGCTCCAACTGAGTTAAAGCTCAGGTAGTTGTTATCCGTTATGTGTTATTGGTCATTGGTCATTGGTTTTAGTGAAAGATGCACGAAATTACATGTTGATGAATTCGTAGAAAGTCGAATTTATCACGTTTTAGGTTTTAAGTGTCAGGTTTTAGGCTATTGCTTTACGATTATTTGCAAATACTTAAAACGTTTGTAAACAAACATGAATACCAAACGAGTACTCATTTTCGCGCCCATACTTCTAATCCTGGTCTTGCTGCAATCTTACTTCTGGGTCCCCACCTACGATCAACAGACACGGGGAAATCCTGAACGGCTCAATGATTACATTGCGGGATCCATCGGTGACGCCAGTATTTTGAACCCCATTTTATCGGCAGACTCGGCCAGCAGCGCCATCAACGACATGGTCTTTGAAGGGCTTCTTGATCGTGATGAACAATTGCGCTTCAGGGAACGTCTGGCTGCTTCCTGGGAAATTTATGAAGAGGCTTATTTTTACGTCAACGAATCCGCCCGTATCCCCGGACTGCAAATAGCAGGCCCCAAAGAATTGGTGGCTTTTCTTAAGGACGCCAAGAAAAATGAAAGCATAGCGCAAACGGCTTTGAAAGAATCTTTAGACCATATCAGCAGTATTTCTTTCATTCCTTCCCACAAATTTGTTGTGACTAGGCAGGAAAAAGATCTTACTGCCAAAGACAAGAAAATAAACGTGAATATCAGCGTGACTGCTCCTGCCAGGATCAAGCTGGTTTTGGACCGGGTCGATCAGGATCTTTTTCAAAACCTTGCACGCCTTCTGGGCAGGGACTACTTCGAATCCTTTCACGGTGAAAATTTGCTAAGTGCCGATCATTTGCTTGCAAAAGAAAGGCTGGCTGCATATGCCCGGGAGCTTTTGCCGGGCACTGAGCATAATCCCATCCTGCTTTTTCACCTAAGGCCCGGAGTAAAATTTCATGACAACCATCTTTTTGATGCCCATGATGTCAAATTTACCTTTGAGTCGATTATGAATCCCAAGAATCTTTCACCGCGCATAGCCGATTACGAGCCGGTCAAGGCTGTAGAAGTAGTTGATCCGCTGACTGTCAGAATCGTTTACAAGCGGCTCTACTCTCCTGCTATCGGGACCTGGAGCATGGGAATCCTTCCCGAGCATCTGCTCAACTCCCGGGCTCTTAAAAAAGAAGCCCTCGATCTTGGTAAAGAACCCAAAACTTTTTCCATGCGTCAGAGTGCTTTTAACCGGCAGCCGGTCGGAAGCGGACCCTTTAAGTTCCGCAACTGGAAATCAGATCAATACATCACCCTGGATCGCTTTGACGACTACTGGGAAGGGCCGCCCAACTATAAGCGCTATATCTATCGTGTAATACCGGATCTGTTGACCCAGGAAATGGAATTTTACGCCGGTACTATTGACAGCTACGGTGTTCAACCACACCAGGTAAACCGCCTGGCAAAAGATCCCAAGTTCCAAAAATTTTCCGGCACGGCCTTCGGCTACACTTATATCGGGTACAATATCCGGAGAAAACCCTTTGATGATCCGCGCGTCAGAAGAGCTTTGGGTATGGCCATTGATATAGACAAGATCATCCGCTATGTGCTTTATGGGCAGGGAACAAAGATCACCGGACCTTTCGTCAAACAGACCGATTATTATAACAACTCTATCAAGCCGCTGCCTTATGATCCTAAGGGTGCTTTAAAATTGCTGGCCGAGGCCGGTTGGAAACGCAACAAAGCCGGCTGGCTTGAAAAGGACGGCAAAAAATTCAATTTCACTCTCATCACCAACAGCGGCAATGACTTACGCAAAGCTATACTGGCCATTGCCCAGGATGCGTGGAGACAGATCGGCATCGATGTTCGTACCGATCTTTTAGAGTGGTCCGTGTTTATTCAGGAACGGGTGAACAAGGCAGATTTTGACGCTCTAATCTTAGGATGGCAAATGGGTATTGACCCTGATTTGTACCAGATATGGCATTCGAGCCAGACCAATCCTTATCAGCTTAATTTTGTGGGATTTAAAAACACCCAAGCCGACGACCTCATCATCAAGGTCCGGCAGGAATACGATCACAGTCGCCAGGTCGAATACTGCCGCAAACTTCATGAAATTATCGCTCGTCAGCAACCGTACACGTTCCTGTATGTGGGTGAATGGACGGCCGTCTTAGACAAACGCATCGTACTAAAAACCGTCGACGACGACGGTAATGTTCGTTATGAGAAGATTAAACCGACCAAGACCGGAAACTACGCCTTTCATTTTAACAAATGGGTAAAACTTGCCAAGGCGCCCTTAATGTTGGACGAGGGATAGACAATGTTATCATTTATCGGCCGCAGTGTGGTTCAAAAAACGATTACACTTTTCTTTGTCTCTGTCGTATCTTTTTTGATTATTCATCTGGCACCGGGAAAACCGAGCCAGGTAGACCCCCTCAATCCCAAGTTTACTCCCGAGGTTGTGGAACGATTTCAAAAAGAGTTTCACCTGGACAAACCTCTGCATGTCCAGTACATCTACTTTTATCAAGATCTTTTCACCGGAAAAACCGTCTCCTGGAAGGACAACCAGTCGGTTCTGAAAAAAATCTGGGAACGATTCTTAAACAGCCTGCCGCTCTTTATTGTGGGCACCATTCTTACCTGGACGCTCTCTTTCCCCGTGGGAATTCGCTCGGCCATTTTCAGAGGTCGCCTTTTCGATCGCAGCGCCACATTTTTATCCTATCTTTTGATTTCCATTCCCGGCTTCTTCTTTGCCTATATCCTGATTATTTTCGTCGTAACCCGCTTCCATGTGCCGGTCATCGGTATGGAAACATTCGGGTTTTCAGACGCTTCGCTGTCCCATGTAATCATGGACAGGATCTGGCATCTGCTGCTTCCCGCAGGTCTGGGTGCCACCGGCGGTGTTGCGGTTCTCTCTAGATATGTTCGCAGTCAGATGTTGGAAGTTGAAGGCCAGGATTACATCCGTACCGCCTGGGCCAAAGGGCTGCCGCCGGAGCAGGTTCACTATAAACATGCTCTGCGCAATGCCCTGCTCCCCTTTGTCACCATGTTCGGCCTGATTTTGCCGGGACTGATCGGCGGTTCCGTTATTATTGAATCCATTTTTTCCTGGCCCGGCATGGGACGCATGGCCTATGAGGCGATTCTGGCCAGAGATTACCCCATTATTCTGACGGTCAACTTTGTTTCAGCGGTGCTGGTGCTGGCCGGCACCTTTATCTCGGACCTCCTTTACATTGTAGTCGACCCGAGGATACGCCTGTGACAAACATACAAGCAAAAGAATTTAGCCAAAATTTTAAATTTGACCAGCCCCTGGCGCCAAAACGAACCCGGTGGGAAGAATTCTGGCTCCTTTTCAGACAAAACCGGCTGGCAATTTTGGGGCTGCTTATTTTTATCCTTTTTTTCTTAAGTGCACTAATCGGTCTTTTATTGACCTCCGGTACTAATCCGGTATTCGACCCTGCCCTGATACGCCTCCAGGAAAAGCTGCGTCCGCCTATGGCTGAACCGCACCTTGATTCTTTACAGCCTGAAGAAATCCCCAGAATGGGCATCTATCTGATGGGGACCGATGATCTGGGACGTGATGTTTTTGCCAGAATGCTTCAGGGGGCCTGGGTTTCCCTGACGGTCGGATTTGTGGCCGTCGGAATATCCGTACTTATCGGCATATTCATGGGAGGTATTGCAGGCTACTTTGGACAACATATGCTTATCCATACGGTTTCCGTTGACACTCTGATCATGCGTATCGTGGATATCATGCTCTGCTTCCCCAGTTTCTTTTTGATCCTTACGGTGGTAGCCCTGCTCCCTGCAAGTATTTATAATATTATGATTGTTATCGGACTGACCAGCTGGATGGGCACCACGCGGTTCGTGCGCGCTGAATTCCTCTCATTGAGAGAGCAGGATTTCGTGGCGGCTGCAAAAGCCCTGGGTGTCAGCAACTTCAGGATCATTTTTCGTCATATTATGCCCAACGCCATCGCACCGGTGCTGGTCTCTGCCACCATCGGGATTGCTTCGGCCATTTTGACGGAAGCCGGTTTGAGCTTCTTAGGATTCGGGGTGCCGCCACCCCATGCCACCTGGGGTAATATCCTTTCAGACGGCAAGCGCTTTATCTTCGATGCTCCCTGGTTGACTTTCATACCGGGCATCGCCATTTTGGTTGTTGTCCTCTCCTTTAACCTCTTCGGGGAAGGACTCAGGGATGTCCTAAATCCAAAATTAAGAGAGCGATAATAACCAATGACGAATGACACCCTGCTTTCCGTAAAGGATTTAAAAGTGTACTTCCCGGCCGGTGACGAAATCGCCCGGGCTGTGGACGGCGTCAGTTTCGAGGTCCGGCGCGATGAAACGGTCTGTATCGTCGGAGAGTCCGGTTGTGGGAAGACCGTCTCGGCCTTGAGCATATTAGGGCTCAATGTGGCACCGCCCGCTGAAATTGCAGGCGGCAGGATCACGTTCGACGGTCAAAGCCTCTTTGAACTGAATGAAGAGAGTATGCGCAAGATCCGCGGCAAGCACATTGCCATGGTCTTCCAGGAACCTCTGACTTCTTTAAATCCTGTCTTTACCATCGGCAATCAGATCGGCGAAGCCGTCAGCGTTCACGAAAACATCGGCACCGAAGCACTGCACCAGCGCTGTGTTCAACTGCTGAAAAGTGTGGGCATGCCTTTCCCCGAACAACGGCTCAAGGACTATCCCCATCAGCTCAGCGGCGGCCAGCGACAGCGAGTCATGATCGCCATGGCCCTGGCATGTGCTCCCCGGCTAATTATAGCCGACGAACCGACCACCGCCCTTGATGTAACCGTGCAGGCTCAGATTTTGCAGCTCTTTAAGTCTATTCAGAAAAAACGCGCCATGTCGCTCTTATATATCACCCATGATCTTGGTGTCGTGGCCAACATCGCCGATCGGGTCTACGTCATGTATGCCGGTGCCATTGTGGAACAGGGGAACACCGTTCAGATTTTTCGCCATGCCTGTCACCCTTATACTCAGGGGCTGCTGGCATCGCTGCCCAACCGCTTAAAACGGGGTAAAAAGCTTTACACCATTCCCGGTGCAGTACCGAATCCGGCCTTCAAGCCGCCGGGCTGCCCGTTTCATCCCCGGTGTCCTTATGCCGAACCTGTGTGCCGGGAAGAATTTCCAGAAATGTGTGATTACGACCAGGGGCACCAGGCCCGCTGTCCCGTACTTTTTGAAGATAAAGGTTAATGCAAATGTATCTTCTATATAATTTGGTGGAGTCCACTAGTGATAAAATGCAAAAAAACATAACCGTTCAAGGGTTCATAGGTTTACCCGCCTTTGGCGGCGCCGTAGGCGACCAGGGTTCAAGGTTCGGGGTTAGTTCGTAAAGATTTCTAAAAAGCAACCCTGAACTTCTGAACCCTGAACACTGAACGCATACAAAGATCTGGCTGTTTGAGATTTTGATTGAAAAACCAAATTGGAACATATGGTACCAACAAAAAAAGATGATCACATCATCCTGCGGGTCGCAGGACTGAAAAAATACTTTCCCGTACGTAGAGGTTTTTTTCAGAGAATTGCCGGATGGAACAAAGCCGTTGACGGTGTCAGTTTTGAAATCCGGCAGGGCAAAACCCTGGGCCTGGTGGGAGAGAGCGGCTGCGGGAAAACAACGGTCGCGCGACTCATCCTGAAGCTTTTAGAATCCGATGCAGGCGAAATCTTCTTTCAGGGAACTGATATCAGCAACCTGGCCGAAAAGGATATGAAACTCTACCGCAAGGATATGCAGATCGTTTTCCAGGACCCGTACGGGTCTTTGAATCCCCGCATGACCGTTGGTCTGTCCATTGAGGAGGGACTTCGGATTTTAGGGATTAAAAACGCCCACCAACGCAAAGAGCGCCTTGAAAAACTCCTGCAAATGGTTGGCATGTCTCCCGAAAGCGCTGACCGTTATCCCCATGAATTCAGCGGGGGCCA
>JAQBHK010000011.1:0-5492 GCA_032127815.1 Desulfobacterales bacterium | reverse complement strand
GCTTTTTATAATATTGAAAATACTATATTAAAACACGTTGAGGTAGAAACGCTTTCAAAGCGAAATAATTTGAGTTGTCAGCTATTTTTACAATTTGTAAAATCGAATTGAAACTTATAGGCAATATGCCACTATCTGAGGGCGGCAATGGATAGACAAAATCATATACAAATTTTTTAATACTCAACTTGCGGGATTTGTCCCCAGATGGAGCGAAAAGGATAATTTGATGGCGATTTGCGCTGTTTGAGCCACTTAGGAGGCCTTACATCAGCGCCTATATAGCCGTCTATTAGAAAAGAACCGCTTCCGAAACCTCAAAACTTTTTAGAACATATGGCCTGCGCTGATGTTAGGCATCTTTAGAGGCGAGTTCGCAAAGCGACAGCAAATTATTTTTTCGCGGAAGCATGAATCCCGAAAGTTGAGTTAATATATAGTTGGTGAACAATGTGGCTCTATTTCCTCATGTTAGCGGCCCGCCCTTCCTGGCGCGAGGCACTGCCGAAAGGCGGCCCCCCCTTTACGCCAGAAAATCGTCCTTGCCTGAAGAACAGACCATGAGGGTCGTCGGCAGGTCGGACAGAATTTGCTCGTAGCGCTGCTGGAACGCCCGCGCTTCGTTTTCCCGGGGCACATTGAAACCTAAAAGCACTACGGACGCATCTTTTGAATGCCGTTGAAGAACCTCTTGAAATGAGGTTTCTAAAACAACGACCTCTATCTTGGCATCAACGCGAGCGGCTTCCACCAAGCGTTCAAGTGCCTCTTTGGCCGGTTGAATGCCGGCCTCGTCCTGAATCAAACGAAAAATCCGTATCTTTGCTTCCGACCATTCCCAGTTTAATGTCAACAAATGCGACAAAATCACCATTAGAGAACCATTCTTTCGGCCGCGCCACCAGATGTCGATGCGACGGGACGCTTTTTTCACCGGCAGTCCCTGGTCTTTAAGAACTATCAGGCTCATACCCAGGATCGAGACCGAATTCATGTGGCGCACAAAAGATTTACAACGCGCCGCTTCCGACGACCAGCCCATTAAAACGATATTGGGTTGCAGCGGGCCGATGGGATGCCCTTGAAGAAGACCCGACAGACCCTCATCAAGACTCCGGGATACAACCACCGTGGAGAACGCATTGAAATCGTTTTTCCGAAGGAAACGATTGAGCTGATCGACGGCTGCTTGCCTGTGATTTGCTATCTCACTTAAATCGCCTACCAGAATGCGTGCCAGTCTCACCAACCCCCGTTCTTCACCGATCCACAGGGCATATCTGACCATGGTAAATCGTGTTGCCGGATTGCCTGTCAGCACCAGAACTATCGGCCGCCAGTTCTTGGGATGCATCGGCATGACGGCAAGGCGCAGCAGGTTATTTCGGAGCCTGGAATAGATGAATCCCCAGCGGGCGTCCCCGAAGCGGGTCTCAAGAACCCGCTGACGCAGCAAAACATATAATAACACAACGATCGCGGCGGCCATGACCGCAGCCCAGGCATTGATCAACAGGGCGGTTGCTGCACAGCCCACCGCCCCACCCATGGCGGGCATCCAGTGATAATACTTAAATCGGGGCCGAAATGACGGATTGCCGGCCAACGATTCCACAAAGGCCGCCAGATTGACCATCCCATACGTATAAAGGAAGAACATGGTCACAACCGCGGCCAGCATGTTAAATGCGCTGCCTTGCGAACCCTCTCCGGCCCATAGGATGATCGCCATGGAAATTGCCATTGTAAGCCATAAGGCGCGGTGGGGCTCATCGCCCTTGACCGAGCCGCGACAAAAGGGTTGTATCAGCGGGATCAAACGATCCCTGGCAACCGCCTGAAGCACCCGGGGGGCACCCAAAAAAGAGCCGATTGCGCTGGAAAGTGTGGCCGCGAAGACACCCGCAACGACCAAAAACCCGCCTCCCCAAAGCGCCTGGCTGCAAAGGGTCTCAAAAGAAGCGCCTAAAAGTTGATCCCGGCTTTGGGCACCGCCGCATATAACAATCTGAGTTCCATAGATTAAAAAACCAACAATAACAGAAGCCAGGGTGCCCAGCGGGATTGAGCGCCCGGGATTTTTAAGATCCCCTGACAGGTTTACCCCGGCCATAATCCCGGTTGCCGCCGGGAAGTAGATGGCAAAAACTTTCCAAAAAGACATTGCAGGCCCGCTGTAACCGGACGACCAGTTCCGTACGAAGGTGTCCTGCTGGAAATGTGCCGCCGCGCCACCTATAAATATCAGGATTGAAAGTCCCAGAATGGTCATAATTACATACTGAGCCTTAATGGCCCAGTTTGCACCGACATAAGCAATGCAAAACAGAATGGCCGTTGTCAGCAGGGCGATCGTCCGAAATTGGCCGGCCGTTTCAGGGAAGGTCCGGATCAAAGCTTCGGTAAAACCCAAAATATAAAAAGGGACGGAAATCGCCTGAGCGCAAAACAAAGCCAATCCGATCGCTCCGCCAAACTCCGGTCCCAAAGCGCGGGAGATAAGAAAGTAGGCACCGCCGCCGGCCACGGGTGTGTTGGTGGAAACCGCCGCTATGGACAGAGAGGTCAAGGCCGTAATGCTCTTGGCCAGCAGCAGGATTAGAAGCGCCTGAAAAATGCCGGCCTGGCCGATCACGAAACCGGCCCGCATAAACAGAATGACGCCCAGAATGGTTAGAATCGAGGGAGTGAATACGCCGCCAAAGGTCCCCAGCCGATTGGGGACAACGCACTTTTGATTGTCTTTCCCGCCCATATGGGTGCCTGTGATCTCTTTATCGTTTGTCGTAGCGCAGTAAAAATCCAGCGAACCGGGGCGGCGGGGAGTTTCATTTAAAAGTTAATGCCGCTGAAAAATTAAATCGGTTGTATTAAAAAGCCGGTCTATTTCAAGAGAAATCAGATTTCTATCACTCAATCGCATTGATATCATGATTATTTTTTTATCTTTTTTTAAGCTGCCCCTTAAGCTTAATGAATTGCCTTTCGCTGCTTGGGGGCCGGTGGTCACGCTTTTGGCTCAGACAATTTGCCGGGCAGTCATCCACACAAATGCCGCAATAGACGCAGGCGAAAGGATCGTACGCCCAGACGGCGGCCTTTTGATCCACCGTAATGCATTGTGAGGGGCATTTTACAGCACAAACGGTGCAGAACGTACAATCTTCGATTTGATTGCATAGCTCGCCCCGCACAGTCTCAAAGGGAGGCCTCCTCACCCGGGGGTAGCGTCTGGTAGCCTGTTTGCTGAAAAAATTTCTGAGTATGGTCGAGGTCATTTCGAACACGGCTTGCTCCTTTCTACCTTTCAGTGCAGCTGATACACGGATCGATGGACAAAACAATTACCGGCACATCAGACAGAAACATACCCGGCAGCATGACCAGGAGCGCCGGAATATTTGCAAACGTGGGTGTCCTGATTCGCAGTCTCTCCAGTTTTTTTGTGCCGTTTGCCTTGAGATAGTAAAATACCTCTCCACGAGGCTGTTCAACTCTCGAAACGGCTTCGCCCTCAGGCCGCCCTTTGACCTTGACGCAGATATCGCCGCCAGGGATTTTGTCTACCGCCTGCCGGATCAGATCAATGCTTTGCAGCACCTCCCGGAAGCGAACCTTTCCGCGTGCCCAGCAATCACCGTCCGTTTCGACAACCGGTTCAAAGTCAAGCTGATCGAACGCGGCGTACCCGAGCATGCGCATGTCTTGCGCCACACCGCTTGCTCGCATTGTCGGGCCTGCGAGGCCGAGCTCGACGGCCTGATCTCTCGAAATAACCCCTTTACCCACGGTCCGCTTCTTTACCGTGTAATCGGATAAAAGAGTGCTTTCCAGTCTCTTCAATTCTTTGGCGACATCTGAAAGTTCGGTAAGCATCCGGCGCATCTGTTCCGAAGTAAGGTCCCGTCTGAGGCCGCCCAGCACATTGACCGACACGATCACCCTGTTGCCTGTGGTGGCCTCCTGAATGTCCATAATTTTTTCGCGGATTCTCCAAAACTGCATAAACAGGCTCTCAAAGCCAAAACTGTCCGCAAACAGACCAAGCCATAAAAAGTGGCTGTGCATCCGGTGCAGTTCAGACCAGATGACACGCAGAAATTTAGCACGGGGCGGCACATCGATGCCCATCATCCTTTCTATGCCCTGACAGTAGCACATGGCGTGCTGCATCGAGCAAATACCACAGACTCGCTCCACCACCTGGATGATTTGATGGAAATCACGGATATCGACCAGTTTCTCAAGGCCCCGATGGATATAGCCGAGGGCGGGAACCACTTCGGTAATGACCTCGTCGACCACGCTGATTTGCAGATGAATCGGCTCGGGCAGAACCGGATGCTGCGGCCCGAACGGAATGATGGTGTCCGGCATATGACGTCCTCCCTATTTACATTATGAACCAGAGTCTGTTTTTCTGTCTCCCTTGCCCACCACGTACCTGCAAAAAGGGGTGGTCTTGACTTCTTTTTCCAGATACAAAGTACGCTTGTAATCGATGGCCAATCCTGAAAAACGAAGACCGAACAGATCCTGAATCTCGTTTTCCACCAAAAAGGCAGAGAAATAGACTGATGAAATACTTGGAACCACAGCGTTTCCGGCTACGGTCAGACGCAGGTGCTTTAATTTCAGATCCTTGTCGAAATGATAGAGGATATCGTAGTTGCCGTCCGGCAGTGCCGTGCAGGACAGGGTTACCAACCTGTAGCCTTCAGCCTTCGTTTTTGCGCACTCACCGATAACGGTATTAAGCGTAACGGGAATCACTTCCGCTTGCATGGGGTTCCTTTCTCTTTTTGTTAAAATCCAAGCTCTTTTCTCCGGTTTTTTCAGCTTATGCTTGCTTTTCCCTGAATTTTTCAAGACCCGCCACCACACCATCAATGATGGCCTCGGGTTTGGCTGGACAGCCGGACACATAGATATCCACTGGAATCACTTTATCGACGCCACCGATCACATTATAGGCTTTTCGGAAAATGCCGCCGGACAGACCGCATGAGCCGATGGCCACGATAATCTTGGGCGGCGGCATCTGATCATAGAGATTGAAAAGGACCTTCCTGTTCCTGTAATTGACCGTGCCGGTAACCAACAGCATATCGGCGTGCATGGGATTGCCGACATTGACGATGCCGAACCGTTCAATATCATAAACAGGGGTAAGACAGGCCAGGACCTCAATGTCACATCCATTACAGCTGCCGCAATCGAAATGCAGCAACCATGGGGACTTCATGCGCGACTCACTGAAAATTCTTTTAATCATATCCATGCCGTTCTTATCGTGCGCTCAGCCAGATGAGATTCACCAGGGATAATGCCAGCCCCATGGTCCATACGTAGCCCAGCATCCATCGCCAATTCATACGTGCGGTGACGTTATCAATCATGATTTCCAAAAAATAGGTGATGATAACAATCAGGGCCATGCCGACCCAGCTCGTAGCCCAAAAGAGGGAACAGAGGCAGAGCAGCAAAACCGT
>JAQBHK010000010.1:0-5728 GCA_032127815.1 Desulfobacterales bacterium | reverse complement strand
GGGGTCTTTATTTGAGCCGTTCCACGATTTTCGCCGATTTGATTATCGCCATTGCCTTTACGATAATGACTGTCAGCCTATGGGCCTATTTCAACCGTCCGATCCCTGAGCCGCCCTGGCCCAGCCGTATTCAAGGTTTTTCCTTCTCCCCGTTTCGCGCCGGTCAGGATGGCATTGCCCGTGTATACCCATCCGAGAAAGAGATTGAAGAAGATCTTGCACTGCTTTCCCAAAAGACCCATGCCGTCAGAACCTACACCGTTGACGGCCCGTTGGCCAATGTCCCTGAGATCGCCGCCAGGCACAGCATCAATGTGGCCCTGGGTGTATGGATCGGCGACGACAAGCAGCGAAACCTTCAAGAAGTTCTCACCGCCAAACGGCTGGCCTGGACACATCGCAACGTGGTGCGCTTGATTGTCGGTAACGAAGTAGTGCTGCGGGGTGACGTTCCCAAGGACGAGCTTTTCGGCCATCTCGACCATATGCGGGAGGCGGTTTATCAGCCGGTGAGCACCGCCGAACCATGGCACGTGTGGATCAAGCACCCGGACCTGGTTAGGCACGTGGATTACATTGCTGTACACATGCTCCCTTACTGGGAGGGCGTAGACGTCATCCAGGCCGAAAGCTACTTGATCGACAAAATTGACCTGCTGCAGCGCACTTTTCCGGGTATTCCCATCGTGATTGCCGAGGTAGGCTGGCCCAGCAACGGCCGTACCCGGAAGTCCGCCGTAGCCTCGGTCGCCAATGAGGCCCTGTTCCTGAGGCGGTTTTTGGAGGAGGCCGAAAAGCAGCACTACATTTATTACTTGATGGAAGCCTTCGACCAGCCCTGGAAGAAGGCTGGTGAAGGAGCGGTGGGTGCCTACTGGGGTGTTTACAACGTATACCGCCAACCCAAGTTTCCCTTTATAGCGCCGGTGGTTCGCATCCCCCACTGGCAGGTGCTGGCAGCCCTGTCGGTGGTGGTGGCGCTGATCATTCTCAGCCTGCTGCTGCTCGACAGCCGCGCCCTGCGCCGGGGCGGTCGAAGCTTCTTGGCCATCATAGCCTTTTTTGCCGCCACCACTGCCGTCTGGGTCGTTTATGACTATAGTCATCAATATCTGTCGCCCTACATCATGGTTGTCGGTTTACTCCTTTTTATCGGCCTGATCGGCGTTATGCTCATTTTGTTGGCAGAGGCTCACGAGTGGGCCGAGGCGTATTGGGCACTCTACCGTTCCCGCCTGCTCGTGTCGGAACAAGCGGACTGGTCCGCGAAACCCAAGGTCTCGATTCACGTGCCGGCTTACAATGAACCGCCCGATATGATTATTGAAACCTTGAATTCGCTTGCAGAACTGGACTATCCCGACTTTGAGGTCATCGTTGTCGACAACAACACCAAAGATCCTGAAACGTGGCAACCTGTGGCGGCACACTGCGATAAACTTGGCCCCCAATTTCGGTTTTTTCACGTCGATCCGCTGGCCGGCTTCAAGGCCGGTGCCTTGAACTATGCCCTCGCCCGGACGGCATCCGACGCCCAGATCGTTGCAGTGATCGACAGCGACTACCAGGTTCACCCGGACTGGCTCAAGGACCTCGTACCCCTGTTTCAAAACCCGTCCACGGCCATCATACAGGCCCCTCAGGATTACCGCGACGGCGACATATGTGCATTCAAAGCCATGATGCACGCCGAATACCGCGGTTTTTTCTACATTGGTATGATCACGCGTAATGAGCGCAACGCCATCATCCAGCACGGCACCATGACCCTGGTCCGCCGACAAACGCTGGAAGACGTGGGTGGCTGGGCTGAGTGGTGCATTACAGAGGACGCCGAACTAGGGCTGCGCATCATCAAACACCGTTTCGATGCGATTTACCTACCCCGCAGCTACGGCAAGGGGTTGATGCCCGATACCTTCATTGATTTCAAAAAACAGCGCTTCCGCTGGGCCTTCGGTGCAATGCAGATCATGCGGTACCACTTGGGCGCTCTGTTGGGTCGCAGCGGCCTGACCATGGGACAGCGTTACCATTTCGTCGCCGGCTGGCTGCCGTGGTTGGCCGATGGCTTCAATCTGGCCTTTAACTTCACCGCCCTGGCATGGTCTTTAGCCATGTTGTGGTTGCCCAAAAAAGTGGACCCACCGCTGATTGTGTTTGCGGCACTGCCCCTAACGCTGTTCTGTTTCAAAATAGTCAAAATGATTCACCTCTACACTACCCGCGTGGGGGCCAACCCCCGTCAGACCGCGGCTGCCGCCCTGGCGGGACTGGCGCTGACACACGTTATCGGTCTGGCGGTGCTCGCTGGACTTGTGCACAAAAGGCGGGCTTTTTTCCGCACCCCAAAGATGGCCGTTGCCCAGCCCCTATCCAACGCCCTGGCCGCCGTTCGTGAAGAGGGTTTGTTTATGTTGTCGCTGTGGTTGGCTGCATATGCCGTGGCTCGGTATACGCCCATGAATTCACCCGATGCTTACCTGTGGGAGATCATGTTGCTAATCCAATCGGTTCCATACACGGCATCGGTCCTGATGGCCGTAATCAGCGGGTTTCCCAAAATGTCTGCCCGGCTGGTCGGTCGAACCGCCAGCATGGAGGAAACAGTTCTAGGGATCCTGGCGAAAACCGGTCGCGGAGCGGACCGGGGACAAGCAGGGATGGGGCAAAGCCTGAATAGTAAATAAAAACTTTTTAATCTATATTTTCGGCAAGGGTCATCGAAAAGGCGAGATTCATCTGTGAAGGCACACTTCGTTCAAATGTTTTTAAAGATGGTAAAGTACTCGACCAGTTCCTTTACAGTTATGTTGGAAAAGCGAGCAGAGCAACGGGGTCAGGTCTTCATTCTTGACAGATTTTGATAGAGAGTGAAGAATAAAGACCTGACCCCCTGTTCTTTCTCTTTCGAAAGTTATTGTAAATATTTGTATATATTCTTATTTTCTGTTTCAGGTAAACCATAAGGGGAATGGTGTCACATCTTGAATAGTGAATAAAAGTTTAGAATGAAAAATAATTTAACGTTAATTCAGAATGTTAAATTGAGTTGTGCTGCATCAAAAATTGAGAATTAGACGTCGCTATTCACAATTCAGATGTGACACCATTAGATTCTCGCTCTTCGCAAGCATAACAGCCCCAAGATATTCAATACCGATCAAGGTTCACAATATACCGGTAATGCCTTTACTGGTGCACTGAAAGAAAGAAGTATCAAGATCAGCATGGATGGCAAAGGACGTTGTAGAATATAAGGTCGTTTCTTGATTTGAGATTATAGAAAACTGATTAATCACTGATCAAGATTTGACACTGTATCTCCTGACTATTTATCTAAGTGGGACTTACGGGACGCCCATAAGATTATAAGTTTCTATTTTATCTGATATATGATATTGACCTGTCATGCCACGTAACGCCCGCATTGATGCTCCGGTGTACTTTCGGGACCTGTCACTTAACAAGAACAGCTCAATGTATCAAAAGCTTAGAAACAGAATGAAACAGAGCAGGCGGCGAGATTACGGAAAAGATATTTTATGAAAAGACTAACGGAGGTGACTTGTTATGTTTGATTATCCTTATTTTGTCGAGTTGCTTTCACCGAAAAGATCAACTGACAATCAAATTGAGGGTTTCCTGGATAGATTTGCTGAGCGGTTTCGAAAGGTGATTCATGCCAGGTGCGGAATATCCATACCGGACAACCCCATGGGACAGCCAAGGTTAGGAGCTCTGGAAAGCATTGATCTCAAGGGCCTTTCAGTTGATCCTGAAAAGATTGTAATGAATTTGAACACTTTCCACAAAAAAAACGAGCTTGATGGGTTGCTACAAAAAGCCGCTAAAGCAAAGTTAAAATACATTCTCGTTGTCAGAGGGGACGGCGGGCCTCTGTTGCCGAAACTCGATCCCAAAAGCATCGGCGGTAAACTGAACGTGGCCACCTCTATTGATTTGATTCGATACATCAACACGGAATACCCCGATCAATTCATTACAGGTGCAGCGTTCAATCCTTATAATCCCATGCCTTTTGAGTTAAATCGAGTGAAGCAAAAGATTGACGCTGGCGCAAAGTATGTGGTTACCCAACCGATCTTTGGAAAAGACGAAAATGTTGACAGGCTTAAAGATTTCAACATTACTGTTGTCGTTGAAGCCTGGATGTCGAACAACATCGATCTTCTTTACAAAAGCGTTGGTAAAGAGAAGGATGAAAAGGCAGAAAGATACAATCCAGTCGAAAATCTAAAAGCGCTCCACGAAGCTTATCCAGAATGCTGTGTCTATCTGTCAATGCTCAGCTTCAAACAGGATTGGCGGGAAATTTTACCGAGGATTATTGGGAACATATTTATTGAAAGATCAATATGTTAAATTGAAAAGCCGCGAATCTTGAATGGCAGATAAATCGCTGCTATTCACAATTCAAACTGTGACACCAATAACACAATTAATTCAGACTGATAGACCGTCTACTCTAATTTATCTTTTTTTTAACTCCTCGAAGGATACCATATGTGATAATGTATAATGAAATATACGGGATTGAAGTACAGAGAGGGCAGGAAATCGTAGATTCCTTCTACCTAAGACTCTGGGAGAAAACACTATGATAGAGGAGTTTCTAGAGGGTAACCGTCGGTTTGTTGAAGAGGAGTTCAACAAAAACATCGACTACTATACCGACTTGGCCAAGAAACAGCACCCGAAGATGCTATGGATCGGCTGCTCGGATTCGCGCGTTTCAGAAGACGTCATCACCAATAGCAAGCCGGGTTCGATCTTCGTACACCGCAATGTTGCCAATATCGTAGCCTTCAATGACATTAACATTGCGTCAATTATCGAGTACGCCGTAACTCATCTCAAGATTCCCGATATCGTTGTGTGCGGTCATTACAACTGCGGGGGAGTACAGGCGATGCTTGAAGAAGTGGAAGAACACTACATTGCAGATTGGCTGCTTATTGCGAAAGGCGCGATTGAGAAAGCCAAACAAATGGCCCAGGCGATGAAACTTTCCAAAAGAGAGCACCTCGACCTTCTTACCGAGGAAAATGTGAAACTCCAAATTCAACACCTGCGCGGCCTGTCGCTGATACGAAATTTGCATAAGAAAGGGCCTCTACCGCGCATCCATGGATGGATTTATTCCGTCGAGTCAGGACAGATCAAGGTGTTGGTCGACGGCAATCGTCACGAGTAACAGAATGAAAGGGGGTCTACTTTTGACCCTTATTAATATGGTTCTGCTTTTTACACGTATGTTTTTAGTTTTTCAGTTATTTTTAGCTTCGAAACTCTCTGGTGATAAGACAAAATCAACGTTCTACTCTTCTCTTTTACCATCAAGGGTCAAACATAGGCTTGACCCCATTTCCCCATGCCGGCATCTGGTTGGTTTTGTCGACGATTACAAAAATCCCTCGATACACGAAATAAGTCCGGAGTCTGGACACTCAGGCAATTTTACCATTAAGATGTGTCAAGAATGAAGACGACCCCTTTGTTTTTCCAACGCAGAAGTCAGTTGACAGGTTGTGCCGCCGTTCCTAGTCGCCGGTATAGCCACAAACACCGAGTGGGACTTACGGGACGCCCATAAGATTATAAGTTTTTATTTTATCTGATATATGATATTGACCTGTCATGCCACGTAACGCCCGCATTGATGCTCCGGTGTACTTTCGGGACCTGTCACTTAACAAGAACAGCT
>JAQBHK010000009.1:0-11998 GCA_032127815.1 Desulfobacterales bacterium | reverse complement strand
ATGTAAAGACAAACTCACGTTTTTTAAAAAAGGCCTGCGAACTTATTGCCGATGGCTCTGAAGAGGAGACGATTAGATCGGCATTAAGAACCGAGATTGAATCATTGAAATTGAGACACTTTATCGTTCAGGATATATTCCGCAAAATGGGGATGTATTCACCCGCATTTGGCATGCTCGGGACATTGATCGGTCTTATTCAAATGTTAAGCAAGCTTCAGGATCCTTCCCAAATCGGTTCCTCTATGGCCATAGCCATATTGACAACCTTTTATGGTTCTTTACTCTCCACTCTGTTCTGCTTGCCCATAGCCGGAAAACTAAAAGCCAGAACTGTTCATGAGGTGATAAATCTTGAAATTGTTTTCGAAGGAGCGATCGGTATCCTTGACAACAACAACCCAATTATTGTTTACGAGAGACTATCATCCTTTATCCCTGCGGCAAAACGCAGATCATTATCATCTATGAGGGCAAAATAACATGAAACAAAGCAGACCCGACATCATAGATATAATTGAAGATGATGATGAAGTCACTTGGATTGTGACATATGCCGATCTGATGACCCTGCTACTGGTCTTTTTTATTTTAATGTACGCCATATCGTCCCTAAATCTATTAAAGTTCAGAAATGTTATAGCCTCTATTCAGTTTAGTCTTGGTGCAAAGAAGCCTGGCATTGGCCTTTCGGAACTTGTCAAGCCTGAACAGCTTGACAAGAAAGTCAGCCTGGAGGATTTGTCAGGGTTAAAATCCAGAGAAAATGAGCTGTTGGGTGATATTGATGATTTGATCAAAGAAAAGAGACTGGGTCAACATATCATAGCCCAAATATCCGAAGGCAAGATATACATTCAAATCCGGGGTAAAGTCCTCTTTGAATCCGGTGCCGCCCAACTGAACGAAGATGCAAAACCGATTTTAGATAAAATAATCGGCATTATACAAGATTACGAAGAATTTAATGTAAATATCAAGGGACATACGGATAACACCCCTATTTCTACGGTCCAATTTGCCTCAAATTGGGAACTATCTGCCATCCGGGCCACCACAGTTTTAAAGTATCTCATTGATGGCGAGGTTAACCCTATGCGTCTCACGGCCACCGGTTATGGAGATATTCTCCCTTTGGTTGACAACGATTCCGTCGAAAACAGGGCGATTAACAGGAGAGTTGAATTTGTTCTGGAAAGAGAAACAAGATAATTCTGAGTTATTTTCTTTTGAATCCAATGACAGGCGTTTAGCCTATAGGGTCTCCCCGCACGCAAATGCTCCCATAGTTTTTGAGTTCGGTGGAGAAAAAGTGCAGGTGGTCAATATTGGCGCAGGCGGCCTTGCGTTTAAAAACAAGGGTTTTAAAAGGGGAGACACTCAGACAATAGAATTGCTGCTGCCCTGTCAGAATATAACCTTGGCGCCTATTTTAAAGATCAATACCGTAGACGATCAAAATGTTTGTCATTGCCAATTTCGTGAAATTGGAGAGGATGAAGTTGAGGCGATTCATCAATATGTTCTAGATAGGCAAAAGAAAGGTAATTAAGTCAAAAAAACAAGCGACAATTGACGTTTTTGAAGAACCCTGCAGTAAGCTGCAGGAAATGTTCTGACTTGCGGCAGCGCTTCGCAGCGGCTGTAAGGGATTCTATAAATTTTTTGATTCGCTCGCATTCCCCGCAGCCCCGCTGAGCGGGATTTCCGCTTCGCTCCATCAAGCTAGCTTGCGGGGAATGCTCTTGCTGTGCCGCTCAAAGGCCTTTCGCTTTGAAACCCCATCCACAGCATCCCGACTTTGACGGGATGGCACTTCCACTCAAGATACTGATCCCGCTGCCAGCGGGATTTTGCTTTTCGCCACAGTGTTTCCGAATATCGGGATTTATCAAAATTAAACTTGTCCTTGAGTATGATCTGAGATTTTGTACATTTTCTATGCAAGTAGGCGTATCAATTTGACAAAGTAAAAATGATTGATGTATACATTGGAACATTACAAAAGGAGTGCATTAAGAAATGAAAAATATTCTGGTTGTTGGAGGTGCGGGTTACATTGGCTCCTACATGTGTAAATATCTGGCAAAGAACGGATATCTTCCTATTGTTTTAGACAACCTTGTTTACGGCCACCGGCAGGCAGTAAGATGGGGGCCGTTTATAGAAGGCTCGATGACTGACACAAAGTTGCTGGATCAAATATTTAAAGAGCATCCGATAGCGGCTGTCATGCATTTTGCAGCTTTTTGTTACGTGGGAGAGTCGGTTGATGATCCCGGAAAATACTATCAAAATAATGTTGCGGCAACAATTACTTTGCTTGAAGAAATGTTAAAGAAAAATATTAAAAACTTTATCTTCTCCTCCTCTTGTGCTGTTTATGGTGAACCCGTAGAAATTCCTATAACGGAACAGCATCCGTACAACCCAATTAATCCTTATGGCAGAAGTAAATTAATGGTTGAGCAGATTTTGGAAGATTTCAGAACTGCATACGGGCTGGAGTATGTTGCTCTTCGTTATTTTAACGCTGCAGGCGCTGATCCGGAGGGCGAAATAGGAGAGGAGCACAATCCGGAGACTCATCTCATTCCGCTTGTGCTTAAAACCGCTTTAGGGCAGAGGGAAACAATAAATATTTTTGGAGATGACTATGCGACGAAAGACGGAACCTGCATCCGGGATTATATTCATATAGATGATTTGACTCAGGCCCATCTGCTTGCCCTGGATAGACTGCAAAACGGTTTGCCGGGAGGGCAATATAATCTTGGAAACGGCAATGGGTACTCGGTCAAAGAAGTTATCAAGGTTGCCCGGAATATTACAAACAGACAAATTCCGGCAAAGATTGTTCAAAGACGGCCGGGTGATCCGGCGGTACTCATAGGTTCAAGCGCAAAGGCCTTTAAAGAACTTGGATGGAAACCACAATTTGCAGATCTCAATACTATCGTCGAAACAGCCTGGCAATGGCATAAAACGCATCCTAATGGGTTTCCTTCTAACTAGTGTCCATCCATAAGTGGCCCTTTTTGCCCTGATCACCGCTTAGAATCATCGCGGCCTGAAAGGTAATATCCAAATCTCTTTTTCCTGCCGGACAAGGAGATTATCTTTATTTATCTGTTCCACAACATAGCTGCCGGCTCTATCACCCTGGCGCACAATACTGTTGTTGATCACCGCCAGGCGTTTTTCCGGATTTGCAGACCAGGAGATGGCCTGCAGCTTCACGGACACGTCATTTAGTGTTTTTGTATCTACAGTCCCATCGGGTTTGGATGATTCCGAAATTTTGAGAGCGGAAAATTCTTCAGTGGTTTGGGTATCTTTGCCAGGCTGGAAACTTGAAAAAGATTTCAAAGCTTTTATTGCAGCCTGCGGCCTTACAGGCTGCCGCAATGGAACCACAGAAGTTTTGGCGGCTGGGCTCAGTTCTTTGGCCGGTTTCCTTGTACTTAAAAATTGGCCTGTTTTCTTTGCCGAGCGAGCGCTGGTTAAATTTTGGTTTTCTATCCGTGGTTCATCGGATAATTTGGGGTGGACGCTTCCTTCCGGAGTTGAGGCCAAAGGAGCCTGTACTCTGTTTTGCAGGGAAGGTGCCGGTATCACGGCTTCAACCTGCTGCTTTGCGGGCAGCAGGGGGGCAGCAGTTTTTTTAAAATAACCGGTTTTAAAGATTATGGCTGCACTTACGATAAAAGTCAGCAGAACTGCGGCGCAAATAACATACCTTTGCCTATATGTAGTCAAGCTTCCTTTGAGACGATCAAAAAAAGCCTCTTTTTCATCAATGTCTTTGAGCCAAAGTTGATCATATCTTGAAGATGGATATTTGTTTTCAAGTTTCTTTAAAGCTTTGAGAATGGAACTCAACTTTCATTTCCTTCCAGGTGTGGAATCTTTAGTGATTTTTTTTGGTTGTACAAAACGATTTTGGTCATAGACCCCACCACACCGTCAACCGGCAGATTATACTCTGCCTGAATTTTGGTGATTGCTTTGCGGGTCTTATCGTCATATTCCGGACTCAGCTCAATATCGGCAAAGCCTAAATCCTTTAGAAGAAGTTGTAAGGTAACGATGGACTCTCCCTTGGCATCCCCGGGAATTGTACCGGTTAAGGCAAAGAAATTTTTCCACGGGATATAGGCGATCCCCGACCAGCGTCTCCTTAACTCTTGGGGCGATGAGATGATCACATCAGAGTTGCTCGTATTTTTCAGTGAAAGCTTTTCCCCTTCAATTTTAAACAAAACAAGATAGGCGGGAAGCATGCCTTGGGCCGTATTAAATTGCATGATTGCCGGGAGATTCAATTTTAAAATCAGTTCAAGATCGCTCTCAACACGGTAAACGGCAAATCGGTTCTGTTTTGCCGCCAGCAGAAAGAATGAGAGATCATCCACCGTATCTTCCACATACATAGTCGCATCAGCATTAACGTCCCACAACGCCATGACCGCCATAAATGCCTCTGCCCTGAAAGCACGATGTGAGTCAATTTTAAGAAAATCCCTTAAAGCGACCTCCGTAATGGTTCCCTGCTCCGGGTTTCCGGGGCTGAACCCGGGCATTTTCTTGGGTTCATGTTCCATGTTTTCGATATTAGATTCCTGGATCTTCTTGGTATCAGGTTGCACACTTTCAAAAGGGTGCACCTGGTTTCTGTCCGATTCAGTTCCAACTTTGTTGGCCGGCTTGGCATTTTGGTGGGAAGCAGCTTGTTGAGTGGCTTTTTCGGCTGCAATCTTTTGGATATTTTGGTTTTCAACAGGCTTAGAACCATCAATAATTCCAAAAGCATATAATATAATCAGTAAAGTTGCTGCAAGCACGCCAGCGACTGCGGCCGTCGTTTTTTTGTTGACTCCCAAATCAACGCGTTTTGCCCGATCGCGTCCGCCGAGTTCTTTGAGGGCGATAGCGGCAGTTTTGTTGCTGATGTTTTTTTGGTCATGACCGTAGGCTGTAAGCAGGGCTCGATCGCAGGCAATGTTGATCAGCCGGGGTATCCCTTGTGAATATCGATAAACTCTCAGGACGGCTTTTCGAGAAAACATCGTCGTCTGTTTTCCGGAAGCGATACTGAGGCGATGCTTGATATAATCGGCAGTCTCTTTGTTGGTCAGCGGCTGCAGGCGGCAGCTTAATGTTATGCGCTGACTAAGCTGCCTGAGATCGTGGGAACCGAGGAATGTAGTGAGTTCCGGCTGTCCTACCAGAATGATTTGTAAAAGCTTGCTCTGCGTGGTTTCAAGATTGGAAATCAGTCGAATTTGTTCCAGTACGTCCCGGGTTAAGTTTTGAGCCTCATCAATGAGGAGGAGTACGTCTTTGCCTTGGGCCTTTTTTTCAATCAGAAAGCTGTTCAGAGTATCCATAAGCTCTTTGGTGGTATTACCCTCTGCAGGGATTCCGAACTCATCAATGATGGCTCTGATAAACTCTTCCGGATCAAGGACAGGGTTGAAGATAAAAGCTACTTCCGTGTTTTGGTCCAGATGTTCAAGAAATGCACGGCAAAGGGTGGTCTTGCCGGTGCCCACTTCTCCGGTAAGCTCCACAAATCCGTCCCCGGAACCGACTGCATAAACAAGATGCGCCATGGCTTCCTGGTGACTTTTGCTCAGGAATAGATAGGCCGGATTTGGTACGAGCTTAAACGGTCTTTCTTTGAATCCGAAAAAATGATTGTACATTTTTCAAAGGTCTCAGACAATTAGGTTCCGGGCGGTCATTTCTTCCGGTGTATCCAACCCGAGCAAGAAAAGAACGGTGGGAGCAATATCCGCAAGCTTGCCGTGTTTAAGAAGCGACTTTCCCTTTGAATCGCCGGCAAGATAAATAAATTCGACAGGATTGAGGGTATGACTGGTTTTAGTCATGTGGGTCTGATAGTCGATCATTTGTTCACAGTTGCCGTGGTCAGCGGTAATCAGGATATGCGCATCGAGTTCGAGCAGCCGATCGACAAGTTTTCCTACACATGCATCCACAACTTCGATTGCTTTTTTTGCAGCCTCCATATCTCCTGTATGGCCAACCATGTCACAGTTGGCATAGTTCACAACTATAAACTGGTATGGGTTGTCCCGGAGATGTTCAAAAAGTTCGTCGGTGACGTTATATGCCTCCATCTCGGGGTGGCTGGCAAAGGTGGCCGGATCGAAACGACTGGGGATTTCGATCTGGTCCTCGTTCTCATATGGTGTTGTGGCCTTACCGTTGAAAAAGCTGGTTACATGCCTGAATTTTTGTGTTTCGGCAATGCGCAGCTGCCGCAGGCCTGCCCTGGAAATAACCTCGCCGAGCAGGTTCTCCATGCCGCCGGCCGCATCCATTGCTCCCAGCATATATTCTGTAAACTCATCCCAGTAGCGTGTCAGTCCGACATAGGTAACGGTCGGTTTGGTCTTTGGCTTTCCGGGATAATTGGGGTCGACAAACGCCATGGATAGCTGAATCGCGCGGTCCTGGCGGTAATTAGTGTGCAGAATACAGTCGCCATCCCTGACGCCGTCGTAGTTGCTCAATATATGCGGGTGAACATATTCATCAAACATCTCTACGCCGTCCGGGGTTTTGTCATGCTCATACGATTTTTTAACCGCAGTCTCGTGATCAGGGGACTTGCGTCCCTGGCAGGAAACAATGCAATCATAGGCCATATCAGTAAGTCTCCAATTGCTGGAGCGGTCCATACCATAGTAACGGCCCATTAGCGTACCGATGGTGCAGCCGCCGACTTTTTCCATTACCTGTTTCAGACTGGCAAGGTATTCCAGGCAGCTGCGCGGCGGGGTATCGCGTCCGTCCAGAAAAGGGTGGATGATAATCGGTCCTTCTGGATATTCTTGTCGCGCCCGGCGCATAATTTTGAAAAGATGCTCCTGATGGGCATGCACCCCTTCATCCTGAAGAAGACCCAAAAGGTGCAGGCGGCTCTGTTTTTCCTTCCAATTGGATACAAGCTTTTGCCACTTTTCTGCCTTAAAAAGCTCGCCCGTGCGCAGCCGGTCGTCAATGCGTTTGAGCTCTTGAATGACGATCCGCCCGGCGCCCATGTTGAGGTGCCCCACTTCGGACGAACCCTGATAACCATCCGGGAGTCCCACGGGTTCGCCCGCACAATCTAAAAGTGTCCACGGATAATTGTCCTTGTAAAAGTCTATATTAGTGGTTTTGGCGGCGAGCACGGCGTTGCCTTCTTTGATTTCACAATACCCCCACCCGTCGCGAATTATCAAACATACAGGCCGCATAATTTTTCCTTTCTGAGATTTCCAAAGAGTAGTTCATTAACCCTACCGGCTCATTTTGCTTTAAGCGGGATGCAATATCCGGGTTGACGCGCAAGAAAAATCAATGTCAAAATTAGCCAGGCAAGTCAATCCCCAAAAACAGCCATGCCGTAATCAAAGAGACGACCGATTGACTTAGCTCGTGCCCCTCCATATATACATTTAAGCACTAAGCAGCTTCCAATTCATAGATGGTTTAATATATAATCGATACGGTCCTCTACAGACAGCCGTGGAACGTGGGTAATACTGTATCCCAGCATTTGATAGCTCTCTGTTAAGAGGCGATCCAGTTTGGCTGCAATCTTATCATCTTCCGAACGCATCCGGTCTTTTTTAAATTTAAGCCTTTCGAAGAAAAAAATTTTTTTATATTGGGTCAGCTTGCTCTTTTCTGTGGGATAACCCGGGCTTAATCCTTCCAAAATATAATACGCGATACTGTCCGGTACTCCCCGATCAAAAAAAATAAGCATATCATCTTCAAGTGATTTTTCAATCGAAAGCTTTGTATCTATAATATGCCGTTCAAAGGATGATATATCGGCCTTGATTTGGGCGATATCTTGCCCCTTTTGCAATTCGTCATCGATCAATGCACGGGCAACTTCATGCACAACCCGGTACCCGAGTTGTTCAAGTCCGCCTATAACCGCGCTTTTGCCGGAACATGGCGCCCCGGTTATGACATACCAGTTGGTTGTGCGCATGGGGTGTTTTTTTAAATCAAGCTATAGGCGAACTGTTCAAATTTATTCAAATCGAACTTACTGGCGATAACATCTTCTCTGATTATTTTTAAAGCTTTCAGCGGGTCCATGGCATTTCTGTAGGGGCGGTCATCGTTTGTTAAAGCCTCATAACAATCAATAATACCTATGATTTGGGCAAAATCCGAAAAATTACTTTTACCGTTGGGATAACCTTTGCCATCTCTCTTTTCATGATGGTCTAAAGCGACAAACTTAATCCTCTTGTCGCTGAATTGACATTTATCCAGGATATTGAAACCAATAATGGTGTGATTTTTCATCTCTTCAAATTCTTGGACGGATAATTTTCGCGCGGCTTGAAGGATGGCATGATTTATTTTGGTTTTGCCGACATCATGCAGCAGGGCCGCTAAACCGAATATTTTCATCTCTTGCCGGTCAAAGCCGGTATGAGCGGCAAAGCCAAGTGCAAACGCCATAACATTGATAGAATGTAAAACGGTTGTATAATCTTCGAAAGATACTTTCCACAAATTCTCCACTACCTGTACCTCTTTGGAATAATCACTTATAAGAATATCAATGGTTTCTGATACACCTTCCAGACTCCCGCTGCGAGGTTCGGCTAAGGTTTCTTCCATTATGGTTACCAGGGTCTCTTTAATTTGCTCTTGGTTGCCGGATTGGATGTTTCCTGCTAATTTATTGTTGAAGCCCTTTTGGGCTTCCTGAAGCCCTTTTAATTTGTCCTTTTGCAGAATATACAGCTTATTCGGATGTCTGGCCTCGTTAAGACGCATATCACCAAGGGTCATCCCCGCCGGCTTATAAAGCACAAAACCCTTGTCCGTTTTTGTGTAAAGCGGAATGTCTTGATAAAAGTTTAATTGCGATTCTCTGGCTTGTATGTAGTCAGACATTTTCCAATAGAAATTTGGGTTAAGGTGACCTCTGTTCTAAATAATATCGGCATAAAAACCGGAAAACTTAACCAGAATTTATTATGAAGAATTTGTCCGGTTTTTGGACTGAAAAAATATAATATCAAATAGATAAGCACAAATTTTTAGGTTAGATTTTCATCCAGCACTTTGCGGACGGTTACAGCAAAATCACGCTTAACCAGAGGCTTCAACACAAATGCTTTGATACCAAGTTCTTGCGCTTTTTCCTCTGATATTTTTTCACTGAAACCTGTGCAGAGAATAGTCGGCATATCCGGACTAATGTTCAGAATCTGCTCTATGAGTTTATCTCCGGTCATATCAGGCATGGTCATGTCAGTGACGACCAGATCAAACTGTTCCGGTTTGGAAAGGAACGATTCAAGAGCATCAACGGGATTATGTTTGGTCTCCACCTGATACCCGAGTCGTTCCAGTATTTTTTGCGCCATCTTTAATATGGATTTTTCATCATCAATAAAAAGTATCCTTTCATTGCCGGTAGGAAGTTCCTCAAAACTTTTTGATTCAATTACAGCTTCCTCTTCAATCACAGGCAAGAGTATGCGAAATGTAGAACCTTTTCCAGGTTCACTGTCAACTGAAATCGCACCTTGATGGCTTTGGATAATACCATGTACCACTGATAATCCCATACCGGTTCCTTTGCCTATTTCTTTTGTCGTAAAATAAGGATCAAAGATCCGGTCCTTGATTTCAGGGCTTATTCCTTGCCCTGTATCGCTTACTTTTATTGTGATATAGTTGCCTGGGGAAAGGTCTGGGTAAATATCGGCTGAATTATTGTCCAAAACCTGGTTTTGTATTGATATTTCAAGAGTGCCCCCTGTTTCCTCCATGGCATGCGCAGCATTGGTGTACAAATTAAGCATTATCTGATGGATTTGAGTCGAGTTTGCAAGCACAGTATCCGCTGAAACCTGTATGTTCTGACGAAAGGTAACACTCGTTGGAAGTGTTGCTCGTAGAAACTTGAGTGAGTCTCTGATGACTGGGACGAGTTTTATCGGTTTTAGCTTTTGGTCTGTTTTGTGAGCGAATCCAAGAAGCTGGCTGACAATATCTTTTGCACGCAGGCCGGCTGTTTTAATCTCTTCAAGATTGAAATGAGCCGGGTTCCATTCCGGAACATCATCCAACGCTAATTCCGTATTGCCGATAATGATCCCCAGGATATTATTGAAGTCATGGGCGATACCACCCGTGAGTGTGCCGACGGCTTCCATTTTATGGGCATGCTGCAGCTGGGATTCCAGTCGTTTTGTCTCCGTAATATCGATGATGAACCCTCTCAAACCAACCGGTTTTTCGTCTCGGCAGATGGCGCTTGAATGGATCAGGGCAGGAAAAGTGCTTTTGTCTTTTTTTAGTGCCGTGTATTCATTAAGTCCTATATTTTCACCACTCATGATCTTTTTAGCATTTTTCATAGCTCTGGATCGATCGTCGGGATGAAACAATTCATGGCCCTTTACACCTTGATCAAGATCCTGTTGCGTGTAACCGAAATGATCGAATGCCTTACGATTTGCAAACGTAAGATTGCCGTTGATACCCATTTCAAAAATGGTTTCCGGTAATAATTCGGCCAACTCTCTGAACCGCTCCTTACTCTCTTGCAGTGCCTCTAAGGCTTGCTCGTGTTCTTGGATTTTCCTTTTAAGTTTTTCATTGGCCTGGACCAGTTCGGCGGTGCGCTGCTCAACACGCAGCTCTAATTCGTCATGAGCTTTTTGGAGTTCATCTTCCGCTTTCAGGCGTTCGGTCACATCCGTTATCATGATTATGCTGGTGGATGATTCTCCTCTCACAGGCAGTTTCTTAAGAGTAACTAGTTTATGGTTGATTTTAATCGCCTTGCTGTTACTAATTTCAAAAGATTCATCAGCGCTTGATTTCATCAGCTTTTCAACCTGCAATCTGACAATATTGTCAAATAAATCTGGTGGATAGGCTGCCAGGAGATCTTCCAGGGATATTCCGAATAAAGAGAGTGCGGCTGAATTCGCATACACGATCCTGTCTTCAAAGGTTTCCAGAACACCTTCGCGCATACTGTCTAAGATGGCTTCCCAGTGCCTATTTTGAGAGAGCAGCTCCTTGGTCATCTGTCTGAGATGTATAGTATCAAAGCCTTTAATCGATTTTGGCTTTTTGCTCTTTGAAATAGAATCCGAATCTCTTACCGCTGCTAAAACATGTCCAATAATAGATCCGACAGGTCCTTTGGCAATACAAGCATCGGCCCCGATTTCAGCATAGTCAAAATCCATTTCGGCCGCTGCGGCCGAGACGAGCACCAGGTAACAATCCTGCAAGTGCTGCATTTTGCGTATAATCTTGCAAAGTTTGTCCCCGCCGATTTTCGGCATTACAAGGTCGACAAACATTATGTCGGGAATAAAAGAGATAAGTACATCCAGCGCAGAGAGACCATCTTCAGCGGTACATACCTGATGGCCTTCATCCTCCAACAGGTCTGCTATTAGCGCCAACATCTGCGGGTTATCATCTACTACGAGTATTTTCTTTTTCATGAAAAACCCTCTTATAACTAAATAAATGGGGTACGCGTTCTCAGGTTCAGAGCTTATCGATCAGGGTTACCTTTCTTCTGAACCTTTGAACCCTGAACCTCTGATCCTTTGAACGGTTACAAAAGGAGAGTAAGAGGAAAGAGTTTTGGAGAAGTTACCATACATCCCATACAAGTCAGATACAATAATAGCCTTCTAAAAGCAAGGCTCGATTTTATCGTAAAAATACGGATACAAATTATCTGATAAGGGGATAAGTATAACAAATTAATGATAAAAAATGGATCATCTCCAAAAGAGCTGGAGTAGTTCTAAGGATTCAAGGGTTCGAGTGAAATACTTTAAAATATCTATGCCTTAAAAGTTTTGCAGAAGTTGTGTAGGTTATGTTTACATCATTAAAAAAGGGCTCACAGGCTTTAACAGCTGTAGACCCTGATGTTCTCTGGTGGGCGGTACTGGGATTGAACCAG
>JAQBHK010000008.1:0-8170 GCA_032127815.1 Desulfobacterales bacterium | reverse complement strand
GGAGCTCGCGGATCTGGTCGGCGTCGACCATCGAGCCGATGAGCACGCGCGCGTCGATCGAGACCATGTCGTCGTCGCGCGCCGCGCTGTCCCACCGGCGGAGATATCCGTACCTAATAGAACCAGCGTCACATATCTACCCTTGGGGACTATTGCGGCAAATTCCAGGCGAGGAAGATCTAGTAGAAATACATGCAATGAATGACCGAAATATCTTTGTACTATTTCAGTTCCCAATTCAAACTCACAGATGTGTGTCTTCGTTACTTTTGGAGGTTGAAATCCGAAGTCCAACCCCTCAAATAGTTCCAAAGATTTAGGATTTAATCCAGCAGCCCCTACAATAAGATCATATGATTGGGAAATACCCTTGCGGGTTTCTATAATTGGGTATCCGTTTTCAAAATGTATGTTTGAAACCCGTTGGTTGATAAGATTGGCACCTTTTTCAATAGTCAGTTTCTGCAAAAAACCATCAAAACTTCCCTTATCCAGCCCTTTTGATTTTAATGGGCCGGCTCCTCTGAACATGGCGGCAATTCTCTTTTCTTCAAGTGGCGTATCAATTTTTATGGTTCCTACATCCATATGCAGCATATAAGAATCGAAACTCCTTTGCACAACGTTGGAAGGTAAATTTATTCCTTCAGAGGCAAGCAGCTGTACGAGAGATTCAGCTACGATCCCCCCACAATGATTACATCCTGCCGGACCGGAACGTGTGAAATCCTTATCTTCATAAACGTCTAGATTGACATCTAAACCTGCTCTCTCAGCTAGATCTAAGAAAAAGTAGCTATAAAAACTTCCAGCGGGCCCGCCACCGATAACACCGATTCTCGATCCATTACTCAGCCTCATTGTAGATGACCTGTCTTTATTTGTTGTATTGCCCATATAGATCCCTCTAGGTTATGATGCTTGAATCGCGGTTGCTTCAGCTATCCATAGAAATAATTTACAAGGGGAATATCTTGATGACCGATCAATAGATATATTCTTTCCATTGATCGGATTCTAGAGCTTTTTTTAGCAGCTTTTGTCTGCTAACGAAAAATCTGGTCATATATTTTTTTAGGAAAACAACATCGACCAACCGTCCAATGAAAGATAATGGAGAATTATAGTCAAATATATCCGTCATGATCGTTTTGCGGCCGCTTGATGTAAACAGGTGATCATGATCAAAACTTTTAAAGGCGCCTTTCAACATGGAATCCCGAAAATGATAAGGTTTATCGAAAGCCGTAATTTTTACGGTTAAGTTTTGGTAAAACCCAAGATGTTTTGCCCTCCAGGTCACTGTTTCCCCATATTCAATTAATCCCGACATGACACCTGCAACAGGCGTTTCATTATGGCGGGACTGAGTCAAAACGTGAAAATCGATACTTCTGGACAAATCAAATGCTAATTCAACCGGCGCATTAATTTCTATTTTGGTTATTATTTTAGGCATTAATCTATCTTTTATATCTCAAAATCTCTATCATGATACAATATACGGTACTGGTTTATACAAGCCTTAATGCATGATAAACGAAATCATTACCTGTGCAGTTCAAAAAAGGCAAAAATCCAAAACGGTACAAAATCGGCGCGAAGCCTTGCAAAATAAGGGTCTTTATTTAATATCCTGCTCAATAAAGGAGCCGGGTTTAGGCAGTGATGATTTATCTTTGGAAACGGGCTGGGGAGTGGCGCTCTCTTTAACCGCATTTTCTGCAGAGCCCGATTTTGATGTGGCAGTATTTTGGGACGTCTTGGCTTTAGAGCCGGGCTTGGATTCCGGCGCAACAGATGCTGATTTTTGAAAAGATTCTGTCTGACTTTTTTCGCTCGGAGGCATTGCAACCTGACCAATTCTTTCAATCTTACTTTCCAGGGATGCTATTTTTTTATCGATATCCCGCTTGGTCTGCTGCAAAGTCAGCTGATAGTTTTTCTGCTGGTTTTTCAGAGCCAGGTCAAAAGCTTTATTATCCGTTTTTGCTGATGCCAGGTAAATGATGTCCGCCTGGATTTTAATCAAATTGTTTCTAATACCTTCGAGGGATTGAGAAAAACTTCCAAGTTCTTTGGAAAGATTTTGATCATATAGCTTTAAATCGGACGCCATGGTTTCTAAATTCTGGGGAAGCGGCGCCAGGGTCTCCACTGTTTTGTTGATGGCGTTAATGGCGTCTGATATTTTTTGATTGTCTGATTTTCTGGCGGCCCTGATATACTTAATAGCGGTGTCTGCTTCTTGCAGGTTCTTTTGTAAAGAAGCGTTTGTCTTTTCAAGAGATGAAATTGTTTGCGTAAAGTCCACCTGAAGCTTTGCATGTTTTACTGACAGCGATGAAAACCGCGATTCCAGGTCCTTTGAAAGCGTACGGACTTTCGATGTACCTGTATCAGATACCTGTCCGACCCTCGTTTGAATGTCACGGTACGCTAAAAAAAGAATTCCACCGATCAGGCAGGGAATTAAAATGGTAATCAAGGTAATGCGCCGGTTTAACTTGTCGAGTTTAAGCTCTTGATTATCCTCATGAAACTGTGCTTCAGGATTATCGTCCGATCTTATTCTGAATTTAGCAGATTCGTTTTCCGTCATTTGTACTTATTCCCATTCAATGGTGCTGGGCGGCTTGGAGCTGATATCGTAAACGACCCTGTTCACTCCGGCAACCTCATTGATGATCCGGTTTGATATTTTTCCGAGCAGCTTGTGGGGCAGTCTGGCCCAGTCTGCGGTCATGGCATCCTTGCTGGAAACCGCCCTTATGGCCACGATATTTTCATATGTACGCTGGTCTCCCATCACGCCTACGCTTTTGATAGGCAGCAGAACGGCAAAGGACTGCCATAATTTTTTATAATATCCGCTATTTCTGATTTCCTGAAGCAAAACGTCGTCAACTTCTCGCAACACAAACAGGCGTTTTCTGGTGATTTCGCCGATTATACGAATGGCAAGACCCGGTCCCGGAAATGGTTGGCGCCATATCAATTCGTCATCCAACCCTAATGCCTTGCCTAAAAGGCGGACTTCATCTTTAAACAGGTATCTTAAGGGTTCCACAAGTTTCAATTTCATGTTTTTTGGAAGACCGCCGACATTATGATGTGATTTAATCACCGCAGTGGGGCCTCCAAAAGCCGATTGCGATTCAATAATATCCGGATAAAGGGTTCCCTGGGCCAAAAATTCCGCGCCTTTAATCTTTTTGGCTTCAGCCTCAAATACATCCATAAAGACTTTGCCGATTATTTTTCGCTTTCTTTCAGGATCAGTTATCCCGGAAAGCGCTTTAAGAAATTTGTTCTGAGCGCTGACAAAACGGATATTGATTTTAAGATGCTGTTTCAATGTTATTTTTAGCTTGGAACCCTCATTTTTTCTCAGCAGACCGTTATCAACAAAAATACAGGTAAGGTTTTTTCCAATGGCTCGATGAATAAGCAAAGCGGTGACAGAGGAATCGACCCCACCGCTTAAACCGAGGATCAATTTTTTATCTTTAACCACGGTTTTGATTTGATCTACCGATTCCTTGGCATAGGACTTCATGGTCCAGGTATGTTTGCATTCGCAGATGTCAAAAAGAAAGTTGCGAAGCATCCTGGTGCCCTTGGGGGTATGATGAACTTCGGGATGAAATTGGAGGCCGTAAAGCTTTTTCTTCGGATGAACCGTTGCAGCAATTTTGGTATTTTCCGTGGAAGCGGTTGCTTTAAAGCCTCTTGGAAGCTTGACGATAGAATCGCCATGGCTCATCCAGCAGTCGGTTTTTGTTCCGGCACCTTTAAAAAGCCCGGTCTGCTGTTTGATATTGAGCTGAGCAAAGCCGTATTCACGTTTTTTGGTTCTTTTTACATCTCCTCCCAAGGCGCTGACCATGAATTGCATTCCATAGCAAATCCCCAAAACAGGAATTCCAAGGTTTAAAATCGCCGGATCAACTTTGGGGCTGCCTTTCTCGTAAATACTTGAAGGTCCTCCGGAGAGAATTATTCCTTCCGGTTTAAGGTTCTTGATATAATCAATATCGATATCAGGAGGGTCGATCCGGCAGAATACTTTACATTCTCGTACCCGGCGGGCGATGAGCTGGTTATACTGGGAGCCAAAATCGATAATCAGAATCATGCAAATCATCTCCGGTTTTGTTTGGACAGAAAACCGCTACAAAATAAAAAGCTTGGTGTTTCTTCGCGTACTTTGTGGTAAAATATCTTTAAAATGCAAAGACTTCATTACTAATGGACTAATGTTGCAATGGTTCAAACGATTTGCGAATTAAAGCTGAATATGTTAGAAGCGGTCCAAAATGTCAACTTAATTTTAGATACGGGATGCAGGATTCATAATGCAGGATTCTGATCACTGATTACTGATAACCGATAACTGAAAACGGGATGTTAATACGGCCATGAAAAAAATTGTTGTGCAGATCTATGAAGTGCAAACACCGTCCGAGGCTGAAAAATTGATGGCCCTCGGTGTCGACACTATCGGCAGTGTCTTGGTGTCTGAAGAAAATTGGCAAGTGCCACCCATAAAAGAGACGATCCGGGCGGTTCAGGCAGAAGGCGCCTTAAGCAGTCTGATTCCGCTGTTTAACGCCACAGAAGCCTTGTATCGTGCACTGGATTATTACAGGCCGGATATCGTACATTTTTGTGAAGAACTGACCGATGCAGCCGGAGGCGACCATATCCAGAATAACCTTTTGGCTTTACAGGAGAAAATTAAAGATAAATTTCCTGAAATTAAAATCATGCGATCCATTCCCATTGCCCGGCCCGGTTTCTCTGACCGCGCCCCCACCCTTGAACTGGCCCGGCGGTTTGAAGCGGTTAGTGACTACTTTTTGACGGATACACTGCTTTTGAATACCGCGGACATTCAGGTTGCCGATCAGCCGGTAAAAGGATTTGTCGGAATAACAGGCAAGACCTGCGACTGGAGCATGGCTGCCAAGCTGGTTGCAACCAGCCGCATTCCGGTCATTTTGGCCGGTGGGATTGCGCCTGAAAATGTATTTGAAGGTATCCGGCAAGTTCGCCCCGCAGGAGTTGACAGTTGCACAGGAACTAATGCATTTGATTTTGAGGGAAGGTCCGTCAGGTTCAAGAAAGACCTGGATAAGGTCAAACGGCTGGTTGCAGAGACTCGCAGGGCAGAGCAAACTTTATAAACCATTTTATCACGAAAACACGAAAGGGGGTTAAATTACATGTATGACAGCAGTGATCTTAGAAAAGGTCTTAAAATCGAAATTGACGGCGAACCGTATGTGGTCACTCAGTTTGACTTTGTCAAACCCGGCAAAGGGCAGGCCCTCTACAAGTGCAAGCTCAAAAACATGGTGACAGGCGCTCAGTTTGACCGCACATTTAGATCCGTGGATAAACTCAACCCTGCCAACCTGGAAGAATTCCAAATGGAATACCTGTATTACGACGGAGACCAGTACTGTTTCATGAACACGACTACCTACGGTCAGGATTTTCTAACCCGGGACCTGGTGGGAGATGACATTAATTTTTTAAAAGAGAACACGGTCTGCAACGTTCTTTTTTACGAGGACCGGCCCATAGGTATTTCGCTGCCCAATTTCGTCGACTTAAGGATTGTCAATGCCGAGCAATGGGCCAAGGGAGATACGGCCGCCGGCAGTACAAAACCGGTAACACTGGAAACCGGTTATGTTGTTCAAGTACCGCCTTTTGTCGAGGAGGGCCAGCTGGTTAGGATCGACACCAGATCCGGAGCATATGTGGAGCGGGTCAAGGAATAACGTATTCCTTGTGAAAGATGATATCTCCGAAAAAAGAGACGGCCGATTCTTTGGTGTTGTCCGAATCCGTCATGATTGCTACGCCGGATATAAGCGGCGGTTCCTCGCCATAGGCTTTTTTAAAGTCTTGATAGACATTACGCACTTCTTCAACCCAGCGATTGAGCTTTTGCACACCGCTTTCTACCGCTATCATCATGGCTTGGTCGGTATATGGGTTGGGGACTATGGTTCCTTGCCGAGCATTGCTGGCCCAGATGTAATTAAGGGCCGCAACAGGGGGATATTCGCCGTATAACGCTTTGGCAGTCTCATATTTTATTTTTTCGAAGAATCCCGCTTTATCCGGGTCATATTTGAAGGTTATATATATCCGGGCCGGGTAATCATCTCCTTTCTTTTTGGTGACATCTCCTTTTGCATAAATCTTGGTAACTTTCCAGCGCCAGGTGACAATCGGGTATATTTCAGGATCGATTTCGGTTTTACGGATAAGTCCGGAAGCGGAAGCGTTGCTTAGCGCCTTAACGACGACAACACCGTTGTCTGCAACCAGACTGTAGCGCGTGTGTTGCTTTACTTTTTTGAACGTAAGAGGTTCCCAGACAGAAGGAAAGTCGCTGCCGGCACGCAGGTTCGAAAAGTTCCCTACTTCAATAATTTCAGCCGATTGAGCTATTACAAAGGAAAACCCGACAAGCAATAAAAAACAAGGCAGTATCATTAAAAGCAGGATTGTTCGTTTTTGAAGTATCCGGTCAAATTTCATGATATTTCTTTGACACTATACTCTTTGATCCGGTTTCCGTCCTTTTCTTCAATGGTGATAGCATATGATCCGATGGTTATTATTTCTTTTTCATCGGGAATCCTGCCGATGGTATCGAGAATATACCCGGAAAAGGTATCATATTCCCTTGAGTCGGGAATATTCATTCCGATCACTTCATTGACTTCATCGATGTCGGATTTTCCAAGCACGGTCCATTCCTTGTGTTTGCGTTTTACTATATGCGTCTCTTCCTTGTCAGTTTCGTCGCTGATTTCTCCGACAATCTCTTCCAGGGCGTCTTCAAGCGTTATCAGGCCGGAGACACCACCGTGTTCATCCACGACGATGGCAAGGTGATGTTTCCTTTTCTTGAATTGATGCAACAGTTTGTCCAGTTTTTTATTTTCCGGAACAAAGTAAGGTTTTGTCATGATCCTGCGAACATCGATCTCTTGGTCTGAAACTGCCTGATGTAAAAAAAGGTCCTTGATATTGAGAATGCCGATGACATTTTCGATGTTGTCTTCAATTACAGGAATGCGCGTAAAACCCGACTTGACGATTTGATCCAGCTTTAGCTCTTTATCGGCATCAATTACAAACATATCCGCCCGGGGGGTCATTATCTCCGAAGCGTTGGTATCATCGAATTCGAATATCTTGTGAATCAACTCTTTCTCTGCTTCTTTGATCTCGCCGTCTTCTTCAACCGCTTCCACAAACGTCATCAATTCTTCTTCAGTTACCGCAGGAGTTTTCTTAATCTTGCCTGTCAGCTTGGGAATAAAGTTGAGAAACAGTACGGCCGGGTAAAGCAGAATCGAAAGCCAATAGATTGGATAGATGATTGTTTTGGCGATCAGGACATTATTGCGCGTGGCAATCGATTTGGGCAGTACCTCACCAAAAACCAGAATAAGAAACGTCATGCTTCCGGTTGCAATGCCCACCGCATGGTTGGGAAAATATTTTAAGGTAACAGAGGTTGCCATGGCCGCGGCCGCCACATTTACAAGATTGTTACCGATAAGAATGGTGGCAAGGAGACGGTGGGGGTCATTCTTCATCTTCTGGATCAGCTGATATGCGTTGCCTTTAGATTTTGCTAAATGTCGAGCTTTTGTCTTGCTGATCGAAAACAGAGCAGTTTCCGCTGATGAAAAAAACCCCGATAACACCAGTAATACAAGCAAACCGACAACTTGATTTATCATAAGTTCATTCCTGGGTTAAAACGGATTCTTTGATGGCTTGGGAATAAATACAAAAAAGCTTCAAGTCTCGTAAAAAGGCTTGAAAGTATAGGAATTTCCCTTTTTGAGCAGCACCGCCGGGTTGTATAAAATCGCGAAACAATTTTATAACTTGAAAATATTTTCAAAAAAATGCTTATGATGGCTATGAAAAGAAACAATTTTCCCAATATTAGTCAGTTCCTCTTGCAAAGGGGAAGAGGTCATGTAAATTACAACTTAAGACTTGATGGCGTTGTAAAAAGTCCCATCTACTGCGTTGTAGTATTTTTTCAGACACTCGGCATACGACATGTATAGCCTCGTTCCTGAAAAAACACTACGCCTTTTTATCCCGCCGAGGTTTGGCGGGG
>JAQBHK010000007.1:0-5221 GCA_032127815.1 Desulfobacterales bacterium | reverse complement strand
CGGCTTTTTCCCATATTTCTTTATCGCCTCAATTGCCCCCAATGCCATTTCATCATTATGCGCAAAAACAACATCAATAGCACCTCCTTCAGCACGCAAAAACTCTGCCATAACCTCTTCGCCTTTAGAAAAGATATAGTCAGCCGGCTTTGTTTGAACAATGCTATAGTTAGGATACGCTGCAAGGACTTCACGAAACCCTTTGTCACGATGTACCGCAGGCGTAGAGCCCTGTATGCCTTCAAGTATCGCAATACGCACGGGACCATCATGTCTGCCGATTTTTTGCATGTATTTTACCAACCACTTGGCCGACCTTTCCCCTTCCTCCATCATATCAGAGCCAATGTGCGTTACATACAAAGAAGGATTTTTCAAATTAATAGCGCGATCTAAAACAATGACTGGAATATCAGCATCTTTTGCTTCTGCTAAAACGTCATCCCATCCATCAACCTGCGAAGGAGCAAAGGCTAAGACATCGACGCCCATATCTATCAGTTCCTGCATCTCTTGCACTTGATTCGTATAATTATTAGTTCCTACACGGTAAATAAGATGAATGTCTGCTTCTTTTGCCGCATCTTCGACTGACTTTGTATTCGTCATCCGCCACGTACCTTCAGGACTTACTTGCACAAACCCTAATACAATTTTACTTTTCGCGTACACCTCCTGCGAACCAACAAAGCAACATACTAATCCTACAATACATACCCACATAATATTTTTTGTTATTAACCGCATAATAGTCTCCTTTCTTTATACAATTTGGTTTTTTCCATACCGATTTGGTCAAGTAAAAACAGACAGTCGGTTAAGCAACTATTAGTATTCACTGCTGGCATATTGACTCCCGTGGTCGGAGTGATGGATTAACCCTTTCTCGGGCTTTCGGCGCCAATACGCCATCGATAAAGCTTCTGTGACCAGAGGAGCCTTCAGGCGATTGTTCATAGCCCAGTCCACGATTTTACGTGAGTACAGGTCTATGACCACGGCTAGATACAACCAGCCCTGAAGAGTCCACAAATAGGTTATGTCGGCACACCACACAGCATTGGCCCGACTGGATTCAAACTGACGATTCAACAGATTTGGAGCGATCGGCATATTGTGGTAACTATCAGTGGTTCTTATAATTTTTTGCGGCGTTTTACAGATACACCGGCCTTCTTCATCGGGTGTTGATTGCGGTATCGGCCAACATCGTAGCCATCGTCCCGAAGTTGGTCGCTCATTCGCCGTGAACCGAAACTGCCTCTATATCGGCATGTATTTGGCGAACCTTAACAACTATTTAAAAATCTGGATCAATTTTTAGATTTATGCTCCCTTTTCAGGTATTGGTAATAACCGCTCCGGCTAACCCCCATAACCCGGCACAAAATGGTTATGGGGCAGGCCTTCTGTTGCTGCCGGATAACGTCGTATCTTACTTCGACTCGTTGGCAAAAAAAGGCCTTCGCCTTTTTTAAGCTGTCACGGGAGTTTCAAGCTGCAAGTGCACCACGAATAGCATTGTAAAAGGCTTTATGAGAAATACGGGTTAGTTGTTTGCGGTGAGAAGTAAGGCTGTTACGGATTCACGGGGTTATCGTTCACTATTGAAATTCAAGGCCTTTCAAAGTCAAAATCAATCCTCAAATACAGATTCAAAACCAAAGGAACCGGCGTTCTTAAAAGTAACTTTAGCCAATCGGATGTCGGTGTCGAATTGCCTTTTGGTGTAATTAGATGGGCATCGTCATTGATTGAAGACCGGATTTCATTAAAACAAGGATTGAAACGATCCTAATGCAAACCCTAAGAAATCCAAGAAAAATTTGAGGAAGAGAAAGTCTGGTTAGGACCAATCTTTGAATATCTTGGCCGCAAGCTCGATATCTTCGGGACAGAAGACAAACAGGCATTTTTCATCTGGCGATGACACCGAACCGTAAACATAGTTGATATTGACGCCTTCTTCGCCGAGCTTACTGGCGATGGCGGCCAGGGTGCCGGGTCTGTTATTAAGTTCAATGGCCATCACCGGCATAATGTCAAAGATATAATCATTCTTCGACAAAAGGTCGATGGTCTTGTCGGTTTGATCAACAAGAAGCCTTATCAGGGCAAAGTCGGCCGAGTCCTTGCGCATGGAATTGTAGCTGGCCACCGAGGCGATGCGCTTGAGCGATTTACCCCTGGCCTGAAAAAGATTCTGCACATAAGAGGATGCATCCTGAATCGTGAGGGCGTCGATGTTTATGCCTTTATCTTCCAGCAGAGATGCCAGTTTGCCGAGTTCGCCGGGAACGTTTTTCAGAAAAAGTGAAATTTCCGTTCTTACCATTTTTTACTCCTATCATTGGTTACAGCGTAACAGGAAATCCAAATTTATTTTTATTTCTTCATCCAAAGATTTACCATGCGATTGGACATGGTCGGCGTGTTTGCTATATAATTTCAACAAGCTCGATTTTAAAGGTTAGGGTTTTTCCTGCCAGGGGATCGTTTTCATCTAACACGATACTATCTTCAGAAAAATTTTTAATGGTAACGACAGCATATTTACCATCTTGCTTGCGAACTCTAAGCCGCTTCCCAACCTCTAAATTTATTTCCGGGGGGAAGCCGGATTTCTCCATAGCAAATACACGTTCTTTTTTGTAAGGACCGTAAGCCTCCATCGGGGTAAGTGCGATTTTTTTTGTGTCTCCTGGTCTCATTCCGACGATTGCATTTTCAAAGCTCGGCAGCATATTTTTCTCTCCGATTGTAAACTTAAACGGCTCCTCGTTCATCGTAGAACCGAATACCGTTCCATCTACCAGGCAACCTTCAAAGTGAACCTTGACCTTATCACCAGTTTTAGCTTGAGTCATTTTCCCCTCGTTCTATCACTATGTCAAAAATTAAATTTCATCTCGTTATTCGCACAAATTCTCTATGCTGCGCAACCATTATCTTGTGGAAGAATTTTATCAAGACACCTTAGTTCCTTAGTTGTGTGTTTTTTCCTTTTTTGAGCAACAATATTTATACCATCATATACCGCCATATACCGCCTTTATGAATAAGATGCTGGATGCTGGTTCCTGGATGCCGGATTTTAAAAGGAAGTTATCTTCATTTTATCGAGTATCAAGCATCGAGCATCCAGTATCTGCTTGTTAAATAGTCCATGAAAGTAAATTGTTGAACGAATCTGTTTGGTTACGGTTTGCCCGGATTGGGTATTTGAAAGACTATTTCGCCTCGCAACCATGCCTCGATTGGTTCAGGGTGCCTGAAATAATCTTTAAGGGCCTCCGGCAAAGGCAAAGCATCAGTTTGGCACCCCATTTCCCGACAATGATCAATTAAACGTGAATGGATGGTTTGAAAGATTTCACGTATTTGCTGATAACATTTTAGCCTGGCCCTGTGATTCCTGGAATCAAAAATCATTTTGCAATGCTCGGCATCGGTCGAAGTGCAGGTTCGGCACACAGCAGGTCTTACCTCATAAATCCTACACATTGCATCTTTTAAAAAGATGCAGGGCAGCGCATGTCGCATCATGGCTACTTCATAAGGGCTTATGCCGTCTATGTGTTCTAAAATCTTCTTGATTTTGTCGTTAATCTCTTTTTTTTCCTGAGCCGTGAAGGTCTGCTCTACATGATAGCCTATAAGCAGAGCCTCAGGGGGCGTTACCAGCGGAAGGTTAAAACAGCAATAGTGACACCCAAACTTACAGCCTAAGGGTTCAGGCAGAGACTCAAGCGACGCAAATTTATAGATAGCTTCGTCGGTCCACTTCAGGGCTTGCAAGGCCAAGTCCAGAGCCTTATTATCAGAACTTTTCATAATTGTCATATATTATAAGTCCTGTACATACGCAAGGTTAATCCTGAAAGCGGTTTCTTTACTTATGTTATATGTCCTGTTATTATATTGAATTATTAATCCTTGGGTTGAGCGGTTCAATGTTCTGCTTGTAGGCGTTCAGAGGTTCAACGTTCTGCGTTAACCTTTGAACCCAGAACCTTTGAACCTTGAACCTTGAACCCTGAACCTAGAACCGATCAGTTTAGGTAGTAAACAAGCTTTCATGAAAGGAGCAGCTCATGACAAAATATAAACAAGGACTCGCATTTGGATATGTGCAAGGCACTAAATATCACCGGAATCGGCCTGTGATGGACGATTTGGGCTCTATTCCATCCCCAGGCGGCTTTAAGAACTATCCGGATGCGGAACGCATTCAATTACCGGAACCCGATCTGTCCCAGTCCGCCGATCTCTGGCAATGTCTGGCCGGACGGCGATCAGAACGTAACACTATACCTGATCCGCTCAGCATCGGGGAACTCTCCAAACTGATGTGGGGAACCCAGGGTATCACCGCACGCGCCGGAATGCATCTGCTGCGTACCGCGCCCTCTGCCGGCGCCCTCTATCCTTTTGAAACCTATCTTTATGTCGACAAGGTGAAAGAAGTGCCCCAGGGTATTTACCACTTTAATGTGGCTGATTTTGCTCTGGAATGTATCAAGGCCGGTGACTTCAATCAGGCCTTTACTGCTGCCGGTCTGGGACAGCCTGTGGTTCGCCGGGCTGCTGTGGTTATTATCTGGACCGCCATGATGCTGCGCTGCATGACCAAGTACCGCGAACGTGCCATGCGCTACATTCCCATGGATATGGGACATGTCTGCCAGAATGTCCAGCTGGCTGCAACTGCCATGGGTTTTGGTTCCTGTCCCATCGGTGCCTTCTATGATGATGATTTCAATGAACTTTTAGGGGTTGACGGTCAGGAAGAGACGGTTTTGTATCTGATCACGGTAGGAAAATTAAGGTAAATGGAATCATTTACGAGCATTAATGTCGCCTTTTACTAAACGCTTTCGGCATAATTGCTGCCGGGGTATTGCAGTGTTGGAATCTATAAAATCCCAAATTCCAAGCACCCCGCCAAAAAGACGGCGGGCAGGCAAATATCAAGGAAATTCCAAACTACAAGCACCAAATCTCAAATAAATCCCAAATTCCAAGTCTCCCGCCAAGAAAGACGGCGGACAGGCAAATTCCAAACAAGGGCTAAAACTATTTTTTTATTCTTTTGTTTGTCATTTGTTTTTTCGGTCATTGGAATTTATTTGTTAATTTGTATTTTGTTATTTGGGATTTCCCCTTTCGGTCATTGTTATTTGCCTGCCCTGTTAAATAAATCGTAGATTTAATGCGAAGC
>JAQBHK010000006.1:0-8029 GCA_032127815.1 Desulfobacterales bacterium | reverse complement strand
TCTGAACTATATGGTAACACCGCGTGGATATTCGAAAAAATATACCCTCAATAAGTCTTGAAAAATCTGGTACTTTGGGCTAGGTCGCCGACTTCGCCATAGTAGCAAGGCTACGACGGCTGAAAGAGTTATCTGGCTCTGCCTTGGAGTTTTGTTTCTGAAATCACAAATTCCAAGCACCCCGCCAAAAAGACGGCGGGCAAGCAAATCTCAAGGAAATTCAAAAGTTTGTTATTTTGAATTTCGGTCATTGTGATTTGTTTGTAATTTGCAATTTGATATTTGGAACTTAATTTATTCATTTAAGATAGGAGCACCCCTATGGGGTGAAACCAAAGCAGGCTCCTCTGAGCCAGAGCTCTTTACTCTTTATCGGTTACACCGGCTTCTGCGAACGTTAAGACTTCATTGAAAACACGAAGCGCCCCTTCCATGATTCCCATCGCCAGCGCCCCTCCGGTCCCTTCACCCAGGCGCATGCCAAGATCAAGAATCGGCTCAAGTCCAAGATACTTCAGCATAGCCCTGTGGCCCGACTCCTCCGAGCAGTGACCGGCAAACAGATAGCCGGCAACTTGCGGACAGAGAGCGTGGGCCACCAGCGCGCCGGCCGTGGAAATGAAGCCGTCGATGACAACCGGACGGCTGTGAAAAGCTCCGGCCAGCACGCACCCGGCAATGCCCCCGATCTCGAATCCGCCGATTTTGGCCAGCACATCCAAACCATCCTTTGGATCGGGCTGATTTATTTGAATCCCGTTGCGAACGGCATCTTTTTTTCTTGAAAGGCCCTGGTCATCCACGCCGGTTCCGCGGCCTACCATCTCATCGATAGTCGCACCGGTGATCACGGCTCCGATGGCCGCCGAAGGGGTGGTGTTGCCGATCCCCATGTCGCCGGTACCCAAAATTTCAACACCGTTTTTAAAAAGTTCAGCCGCCACTTGAAAGCCTTTTATTATCGATTCTTCGGCCGCCTGGCGTGTCATAGCAGGCCCTTTTGCCAGATTCGAAGTCCCATGGGCTACTTTACGGTTCAAGAAGCGGTCTCCTCCATCGTCTGGCTTAGGTTTCAATTCCGGTATGATTCCCATATCCACCACCCAGACATCCGCATCTACATGCCTGCAAATGGCGTTAATCCCGGCTCCGCCTCTTAGAAAGGTCTTCACCATTTCTCCGGTTACTTCCTGGGGAAACGCGCTGACACCTGCAGTCGCTACACCGTGGTCTCCGGCCATGACCAGGACAGCTTTGCGATTTATTACCGGTTTCAATGTTTTCCGGATTCCGCACAACCGTTCCGAGATTTCATGCAACCTTCCAAGCGCACGGGGCGGCATCACCAGCTGGGCCGTCCGTTCACGGGCTTTTTCGATCCATTCAGCATCCGGGGGGGCAATCTTTTTTATAATTTCTTTCAAATCGATCTCTTTTGTCATTGTTTCTGTCTCCTCATATTCGTCTGTTTTGATCTTGAAAACTTGGTCCTATTGGCCAGGATTCTTTACTTCTTTCCTTAAGGCATCGAGGCGTTTGGCGCTGTTGGCCGCATCCTGATTTTGGGCGCTTATCCATTGTTGCAGTTTATCCATGGCTTTCCCGGAATCGACGATGTCGCGCGCCTTTTCAACACCTGCTTTTAAATTTGGTACTCTGTTCGCAATATAGAAAATAGGGGCCGTATTCAAACAGATGGTCTCATATAGTCCCTTTTTATCCTTTCCGGTAAAGACTTTCAAAAGCCTCAGGGCTTCATGATGAGGGTCACTGCCTGCGGAGATTTCCTCAAGAGGTGATTTGAAGCAAAGACCAACCTCTGCGGGCAGCAGGGTAGAGTTAGTGATGTTGCCGTCTCCATTCAGCTCAGCCACGAAACTTTCCGCAACGGGTGAAAGCTCATCCATCCCTCCGGCACCATTTCCGGTCAAACCGTGAAAAACCATTGCTCTTTTAAAACCGATAGCTTTCATTGTCTGGATGACCGGTGCAATCATCTTGCGGCTGTAAACACCGCGGACGCCGTAGACCGGACCGGCCGGGTTCGCCAGCGACGCTGCAATGTTGAGTATGCTGCCGAAATTCATTTGTGATAAAATCCTGAACAAGGCCTGGGGATGCACTGCAGCGCTCATGCCGTTGAAAAGACCGATACCGGTTGTTTCAATGCTTGTTTTGACAATTTCCGGCGGGCATTCTACATCGACACCCAGAGCTTCACATAGATCAACCGTACCGCAACGTGAGGTGATGGCACGTGCGCCATGGCGGGCAAGATTTACTCCGCCGGCTGCCGCTACAATTGCCGCTGCCGTGCTGATGTTGAAGGTTTTGAAACTGTCCATTCCAGTGCCGCAGTTATCCACGAGCGGAGCTTTAACCTTTGGTGATACTTTGACTGTGTCAAGCTCGTAAATTGCCTCCCATGTCCCGGCAATTTCATCAGGGATGGGACCCTTGGCAGTGATGGCCGCGAGGAATGCGCCTTGGTGAATATCGGACTGCCGGCCGCTGAGGATCTCAGAGACCAATTGTTTTGTCTCTTGGCGGGTAAGATCTTCTCCGATAATCAAACGATTTATGGCGTTTCCGAATTCCTTAAATCTATTATTCATTCTGTGCCTCCATAATTGACTTCAAGCCATTTCTTGATTTTGTATGTTCAAATCCTGCGGCAATATTATCCAGGGTAACCTGACGGGTAATTATATTTTGCAAAGATAGTTTGCGCGAAGCTATTAAATCAAGGGCCTCACGATTTTGATCAGCGCTGCACCCATAAGCACCGGCCAAAACAAATTCGTGGTAATGAACCAGATTCAAATCCAACTGAATTTGTGAAAATAGAGCAGAAGTGCCGCTGAAGAGGGAAACCCTTCCGCCCGGCGCCAGCAGTTTAATGAAGTTTTTATCGAAACCGGCCTCGGAACAGGCAAAGATAATGACATCCACTCCACTTTGTCCGGTGGCATCTGTTACAGCCTCGAAGAAATTTTCGCCGGCCGGGTCAAAGGCCCTATGGGCTCCGAATAGTTGAGCAACCTTACGACGATGTATCTCAATCTCGACAATCAGAACCTTATCGGCACCCTTTAGTCGCGCCAAGGCAGCATGGATAAGACCCATGGGACCGGCTCCTATGATCAACACCTTGTCGCCGTCTCCAACATCAATTTTGTCCTGTGCATTGATGCAACAGGCTAAAGGTTCAGCGAGGGTTGCATCCTTATAGCTGACATGGTCGGGAATAGGGGTGAGCGTTCCCACAAGGGATCCCTCTATGGGGACCGCAACGTAATCGGCAAAGCCGCCATCTTTAGTGAATCCTAAAATTTCACGATTCTCACACTGGTTGTCGGCTCCCCGGCGGCATTGAGAGCAGGTTCCACAGCGAAGACCCGGAGCGACCTGTACTCGATCGCCTTCTTTGAAGAGCTTTGTGCGACTTTGGGATACAACTCCGGTAATCTCATGTCCCAATATCCGGGGATAAACCAGGGCGCGATGTCCTTTGGTCACCATTTTTACATCGGCAGCGCAAATTCCGCAGGCTATAACTTTTACCAGCGTTCCACCTGCGGGACAGACAGGTAAGGGCGCTTTTCTGATAGTCAAGTTTCCCGGTTCAGTAAGAATCGCTGCTTTCATTGCAAAAAAAAAATCCTCAAGCGATGAACGCTTGAGGATTTGCCGTCTCCTCAACAATTGATTTTGTGGCAGGTCTTCTGGCTTTCGGATCGTCCTACCGGCCGCGCCTTCCCATTCATCTGAAGATGAACAGTGACGTGTTGCGACTTTCGTCTCCGATTACAGCGGCGGGTCCGCACCGGATTCTCACCGGCTTCCCTATTATACCCCTCAGGGGTCACCATCAAAATAAATAGTATTTTTTGTTGAAGGACAGATAAACTTATGCAAGCGGTATTGTCAAGATTTTTCTTAGCCATCCGGAATAATGTAGAAAAACTTACAAGTTATGTTTTCATTTACGCATGTTATGGGGAAAACAACCATTTATGGATGGAGACGAATTAGTTTCCATCTACATGTTTTAAATAAGCATATTTTATGATATAGGGCAGGATCTTCAGAAAGTATCAAGTGCCACTTTTGCGGAGGTTAAAGAATGGATGTTTATGAACTGATGCGCGGCCCTTTGGTCTGGATTGCATTATCCGTTTTTGTTTTAGGCAGCCTCTACCGAGTTGTATTCATATTTGCTGCAGGGAAAAAGGAAACAATATTATATCCCTCCAGCAGCGTCAAACATGGCCTTCGATCCATCCTGCACGGCATGCTCCCGTTTGGATCTGCGTACATGCGCAAGCAGCCCGTATTTACGATCATAACGTTTCTTTTTCATTTTTGTGTGATTCTCATACCGGTTTTTCTCCTCGCCCATACCGTGCTGTGGTATGAATCCTGGAAGATTATATGGTGGAGCATTCCGGACCTCCTGGCGGACATTATGGCCATTGTGGTGATCCTGTCTTGCGTCTATTTTTTTGTGCGCAGACTTGTAATACCGGAAGTAAAAAAAGTGACCCGCACAGCCGACTTTTTATTTTTGGCCGTTATTATGCTCTCCTTTTTTACCGGTTTTTTGGCCTGCCACCAATGGGGCCCCTATCGACCAATTCTAATCATGCATATCCTTTCAAGTGAGATTTTACTGGTTACCATACCCTTTTCAAGGCTTAGCCATATGTTGTTTTTTGTGTTTTCCAGGGCGTACATGGGATCGGAATTCGGCAAGGTTCTTAAAACAAGTGAATGGTAAAACCCAACCCGGACAAACCGGAAAGAATAGCCACAAAGGCACAAAACACAAAGAACAACTGTTTATTATAATTACGAAAACACAAAAGGAGGAAAACACGAAATTTGAATCTGATTTAAATATGTTTTTCGTGTTTTCGCGATTTCGTGCTTTCCCGCCTGCCAAAGTCTTGTATGGCGAACAGGCGTGATGAATATTTTTTGGTTCCGATTTTTCAGTGTTAGGAAAATAAAAAAGGATGAGTAATGGCTTCAAAACACTCTGTTGTGCTGTCAATCGTTGTAGTCTTTATCATTTGTACAGTTGGTTGGACTGCTTCAGCGAACCAGGAAGATACCTACCATCTTGCCAATGAGGATGTCTTTGGAAAACTCAGGAGACCGTCAGTGATTTTTCCGCATAATATTCATGATGATACACTGGCGGATGAAGATTGTGTGATCTGTCACCATGAACAGGATGAAGACACGGGCAAGTTGATTTATGAGGAGGGCGAAGAACAAGGCTGTGCAGAATGCCATGGCACACATAAAGAAGGAAGCAGTCCGGCCTTGCGAGAGGCTTTCCACGGGAGTTGCACGGTTTGCCATCGAAACATTATTAAAAACAACAATTTAAAAGCCGGACCAACCACATGCGGTGGTTGTCACCAAAAAAAGTAGATAGAAAAAGAGTTGCGTGTTCCGTGTTATGTGTGGCGGGTTGATAATAAAGAATCAAAACAGGAAATAAAAATGGAAGATGAATTAGAAAATGGCGGTCCCTTTGAGGAAATTGCCATTCAAGAAAAGCCGGCGGAGACTCATCGTCAAAACAGCGCTCGGCAGATAGAGCAAATGCGACTTGCTTTGAAAGATAACCTCAGTTCGCAGGTTATGTTTATGATGAATACATGCATTCACTGCGGTATTTGTGCCCAGGCCTGCCATTATTACTGTTCCACAAAAGATCCCGATCTGATACCGGCTGTTAAATTTGAAATATTATCTAAAATCATAGACGAACATTTCACTCGATTTAAATTCCGCCCCTCATTTTTAAAAGCAAAAGAACTTCTTGATGACCGCCAGATCACCAGGCTGTTTAAAGCAGCTTATGAAGACTGTACTTTATGCGGCAAGTGTGCCCTTAGTTGCCCCATGGGGATCAACACCGGGGAAATTCTGCACCTGGCCCGGGCCATGCTTTGCAGTATCGGGCGACAGCCTTTAGGGCTGACAAGCCCGGTTCAAACAGCGTGTGAGGTGGGTAATTACCTGGGCCTGTCCACCGATGACTTCGTAGAGACGATCGAATGGATTGCAGAAGAGATGGAAGACGAACTGGGAGTGGAGAATTTTTCAATCCCCATCGACAAAGAAGACGCCCAAGTCCTCTATATTCCTCATCCTTTGGAAGTAAGAGACTTGCCGTTTCTGGTGATGTACCCTGTCAGGATTTTGCATGCGGCCGGAGAAGATTATACCCTTTCGTCATACGATTTTGATCCAGTCAATTATGCCTATTATCAGGGGAGTAAAGATAATATGATGCGCATAACCCAGCGCGTGCTGGATGCCAGAGAAAAGATCAAGGCCAAAAGCATCGTCCTGGCGCCCTGCGGGCACGGGTACCGGGTCATACGCTGGGAGTCAGAAAAATATCTGGGTAAACGCCATGAATTCCCTGTTTTAACAATTGTCGAGTTGATTGACCGTTATATCAAAACCGGTAGAATTCAACTGCAAAAAGACGCTGTTGAAGGTCCGATTACTTACCATGACCCTTGCAATATAGCGCGGCGCGGCGGAGTTGTTCAACCTCCCCGAAACATATTGAATGCGCTTACTTCTCAATTCGTAGAGATGCATCCTTCCGGAGCCTTGAATTATTGCTGCGGCGGCGGCGGCGGGCTGGGGGCCTCGACCGATTATGCTCAAAAACGTATTGAAATGGGCAAGACGAAAGTCGAACAGATTCGCCGGACCGGAGCCAAAATAGTTGCTACCGGCTGCTTTAACTGTATGACGCAGATTCGTGACCTGATCAAGGCGTATGATATGGGAATCGAGGTGAAGAGCATTGTTGAGATTGTAGCCAGTTCATTAGTTCCTTAACTGTAAAATCTTTGCATTTTGTGGCAAAAAATAATTGGTATACTTTATCTATCTTGAACAATTGAATATTTTCGATTGAATATTGTAAATTGAAGGAAATATTCAATCTTCAATAATCAATAGTCAATCAGGTTCCGGCTAGGCCTATGAACACCAAATGTTTATCGTATAGCAAGGTCCTTTTGACGCTTTTAATATTGCTTTCAGGGTCTGCTGCAGGACTGGCGGCGGACAGCACTATTGGTGACGTTGTCAAATTTCAAAATGATACGCTGACGATACAGGCTTCAAAAACCCCATTGGCAACAATTCTGTCTGAGATTAAAAAAAAGTGTTCGGTTAAAATAACAGGGTTGGAAAAAAGGTATGATGAAACGATTACCTATGTATCAAAAGAAGGATCACGGGAGGGTGTTCTAAAAGATTTTCTGCGGCATTTAAAAGAAAAAAACTATGCATTCGAATATAGCAACGCAGTCTTATTGCAAATTGTCGTACTGCCCGGTGGAAATACTGACAATCACATAATAACAGCCCTCAGCAATGAGAAGGAAAATCATCAGGACACCGTTAATGCGGTAAGGGTGACAGATGTTATTGATGGATCCCAGGCGCAATCAGCGGGACTGATGAAAGGCGATATTATTCTTGAATACGGCCGTTTGAAGATTGTCAGCGCTGCTGAATTAATCGAAGCAACAAAAACGAAAACAAACAATGATCAGGCTGAGATTCTTGTGTTGCGCGAAAATTATCAGTTGCATTTTATCATTACCGGAGGATTCATTGGTGTGCGCATCTCAAATGTGTCGATTCCCAAAGAGGCACTTACAGTTTTTTAGCGTCCTTTTGTCTTTGTCCTTTCTACTAATTCCTCGAATGTTAAGTGCGGAAGCGATTGCAATCATGGATGAGGACAGCCGGTTTATTGCTTATAACAACGGTGTCGTGCAAGATAAAAAAACAGGGCTTGAATGGATTGCAGGACCCGACGCAGATACAAGCTGGTACACAGCCAAAGCATGGGTGCTAAAGCTTACCATTGACGGCGGCGGCTGGCGGATACCTGCATTGAAAGAGCTGAAAACCCTTTATCAAAAGGGTGTCGGGACGCGCAACATGACCCAATTCCTCAAAACCAGCGGGTGGCAGA
>JAQBHK010000005.1:0-5001 GCA_032127815.1 Desulfobacterales bacterium | reverse complement strand
ATAACACCTGTTGATGATCTCAAGCCCATGAAGAGCCAGCTTTTCGCCTCCAAACTTAAAGTAAACTGATAATTTATTTTGGATGTCAACATCGTTTTGCAGTTCATCAGGGGCCAATTTCAGTAATTGCTGAAATTGATCTTGCAGGTCGTCAGGAAGATTCAATCGCTTTGCCATTTTTACCACCGTATTACGGTTTTACATGTTTGCTGTTTCGATAACCCAGCAAGAAGAATTTAACAACGACGGAAAACAAACAGATTTGATAATAAATCATGCAAGCAAAAAGTAAAGTCTTTATCGTACAAAAGTAAAAATAAATTGGATTATCTCCAAAAGAGTTGGAGTGATCCTAGGGTCAAGGATTGCGCCTACACGGCTTGAACTGAGACAAGGATTCGAGTGAAATATTTTAAGATATCCATGCCTTCAGATATCGTTACTTGATATATTATCCAAACTTGTTTAAAGTGCAATCCTCATGGAACCTATATACATTGTTGCGTTCATCAGTTTTTTGCTCGGAGTTTTCGGTTATATCATTGCACAGTTCTGGATGCGACCGATTTTACGATATCGTAAGATAAAACACCGGATTGCTTCAGACCTGAAATGGTATTTGGAAGCACAAAAACTTGAAAGCAAAGACAAAATTGCCCAGGAACAAATCAGAGCCGGGGTTGAAATCATGCGGGGCCATTGCGTTGAACTGACGGACTGTTTCAGCGATGACCTGCCGCACTGGTACAAACTGCTCCTGGAAAGTCGCCATGAATCACCTATAGATGCTTCTAAACACCTTTTGGCGCTGACGAATATCCGTAATTTAGAACATGCTGACCGCCGTATGGAAAAAATAGCCAATTCCCTGAAAATAAAGTTCTAATTTTTTTTCGATTCAATCTGAAATCTGATCCCCGATACCTGAACAGGTATTAGAATTTTATGTCGCAATATATTACTAAATTTGATAAATATTTCTAAAAGGGAATTTAACAATAATAGCAGGAGGGGTAATCACAATGGCTACACAAGATCTTAATCCGGGACATCTATTGGAAATTTCAGGAAGATTCTGGGAAACGTGTACATTGCATGCCGGGGTAAAACTCGATGTTTTTACAATTATCGGCGACGGGCAACTTGCCAGCGAAGATGTGGCTCGACAACTGAGCGGAGATAAAAGGGCCGTTGAAATGCTCCTTAACGCCCTGGTTGCCATGAAACTTTTGAGCAAAAGCAGCCGTAGATATGCCAACACTCCTGCCGGCAAGTCTTTTCTTGTTAAAGGCTCACCCCGTTATGTCGGTCATATCATCATGCACCATCATTATCTGGTGGATTCCTGGGCACAGATGGATGGAGCGGTTCTGTCCGGTCAACCGACAAGAACCAGAGCCTCTGATGGAGATGATCAAAGGCGTGAAAGTTTCCTGATGGGTATGTTTAATATTGCCATGAATCTGGCCCCTGTGATCGTACCGTTGATCGATCTTGGCGGGCGGCGGTATTTTCTTGATCTGGGCGGAGGCCCCGGTACTTACGCCATCCACTTTTGTCTGCACAATCCGGGCCTTAAGGCCACGGTTTATGATCTGCCGACTACCAGACCCTTTGCTGAAAAAACCATTGCCAAATTCGATTTGACAGACCGTATCAATTTCAAGGAGACAGACTACCTCGAAGAAGAGATTGAAGGCCGCTATGACGCAGCCTGGTTGTCCCATATTCTGCATGCAGAATCCCCCGAAGACTGCCGGAAAATCATCGATAAGGCGGTCTCCGTGTTGGAGCCGGGAGGTATGATCCTGATCCACGAATTCATCCTTGACAACACCATGGACGGGCCGCTCTTTCCGGCCCTTTTTTCTCTGAACATGCTTTTGGGAACACCGGCCGGCCAGTCCTATTCCGAAAAGCAGCTTATGGATATGCTTGCAGAAGCGGGTGTCGGGGAACTTAGGCGTATATCTTATGAATCTCCTAATGATTCCAGTATCATTACCGGTATTGTCAACTAATCGGATTTCTTGCATTTTATCGCCGGTGGATTGCAACAATATTAAGGCACTTTAAACTGATATACAACTGCCGTAACCGTTCAGGGGTTGAGTGTTCAGAGGTTCAAAGTCCGGGGCCAGTCAGTAAAGGTTAACAAAGAAAAGCAACTCTGAACGGGGAACTCTGAACCTGTGAACGCCTAACTACTACCTATAGGGGCCACCTATCCCGATCGGAATTTAGTACAATGTTTAAGACCACCAACGAGATGCGAACCATGGACCAATGCATCACCAGAAGAGAATCTCTTAAAAAGCTGCTGAAAATATCCGGCGGCCTGGCGTTCACCGGCAGTGTGACTTGGCCCTTGCAACCATCCATATCCGCAGGGGCCGAACCGGCAAATGCAAAATTTATTGTAGAGGGCCTGGGCCGAAAAGACGGCTATTCCGTTAAAGACTTAACCCGCAAGGTTTTCGAGGCTGCCGGCGGCATCCGGCATTTTGTTTCCAAGCAGGATGTTGTGGTAATTAAGCCGAACATTTCCTGGGCCAGAGCTCCCCGCCTGGCGGCAACCACTAATCCCGAAGTTCTGGAAGCGGTTATCGAACTTTGCCAGGAAGCCGGCGCCAAAAAGGTCAGAATCGCCGATCATACCATTCACGATGCCCGGCGCTGTTTTGCCATCACCGGCGCCGGAGCAGTGGCCAAAAAAACCGGGGCAGACTTGATTTATCCGCGCTCTTCTATGATGCGGGAGATGAAATTGCAGGGACATCGCCTGGACGTCTGGCCTGTTTTTGTTCCGCTGGTAGAGGCCGACAAGATTATCAATCTGCCGGTGGCCAAAGTTCATGTTTTAAGTGGTCTGACCCTGGGAATGAAGAACTGGATCGGCGCTGTCGGGGGGCGCCGCAGCGCGCTCCATCAGGATATTCATCAGACGATTGTGGACCTGGCTCAATTTTTCAAACCGGCCGTCACCCTTATCGATGCCACCCGGATCATGGTTTCCAACGGCCCCTCCGGCGGGAGGACCTCGGACGTGTCGGCTGCCAATAGCTTGATTTTAAGCAATGATCCGGTGGCCGCCGATGCCAGAGCCGCAGGTCTTTTCGGGTTAAACCCCGAAGATATCGGTTTTATTCGCCTCGCACAAAAATGGGGACTCGGAACTTCCCGGTTTCAGGAACTCAGCCCACAGCAGGTGGTGATTTGAAAGCAACGCATCTGGTCTGGATAAGACGGATAAGCCAGACTTTTTTTCTACTGTTATTTTTATTTCTCCTGGTGGAAAGCCGCCTGCCCCAGGATATCTATCTCGATTATTCCGCAGCGCTTACGGCCGAACAGGAGATTGAGCTGGCATACCCTGTCACCTTTTTCTTTGAACTCGACCCCCTTGTCGGGCTGACTGCGCTCATTTCAGGTCATACATTGATCAAAGGCTTCGGCTGGGCGCTCGGTGTACTCTGTGTGACTCTCTTTTTCGGCCGGATCTTCTGCGGTTTTATCTGTCCCTTCGGCACCATTCATCACCTGATCAGCACTATCAAGCCGGCCCTTAAAGGGCACCGGATGGTTGAGGCCAATATCAAAAAGCCCGGCCAGAGGTTTAAGTATTTTCTGCTGATTACGCTGCTGCTGGCCGCCCTTTTGGGGCTGAATATCAGCGGCCTGCTCGATCCCATCTCTTTTCTTTTTCGCTCTCTGGCATTGGCTGTCTTTCCTGGTTTGGGGATCGGTATTAAAGAACTTTTTGACCTAATGGCCCAAAGCGATATTAAAGCCTTGAATTTTATCAGCTACGGAGCGGAGGTCTTTGTGTCTCCGGTTTTCGGTTACGGCTATAAAGCCTACCAGAGCGGGTGGTTGATCGGCGGGCTTTTTCTTTTAGTTATCTTGATCAATCGGATCAGACCGCGTTTCTGGTGCCGCACACTTTGCCCGCTGGGCGCCCTTTTAGGAGTCTTTGCCCGGTATAGTTTTTTGCGGCTGGAGAAGGATATCGAAAAATGCACGGACTGTAAATTATGTCTCAAAAACTGTCAGGGCGCGGCCAACCCGATTCCCGGGGAGCAGTGGGAAACCACTGAATGCCTGTTCTGCTTTAACTGCTTTAACGCCTGTCCTGAAAATGCAATCTTTTTTAAATTCAGATGGCCTCTGGTCAAAAATAAAGCGCCGGACATGGGACGCCGGGCCGTACTGGCCGGTTTGACGGCTGGAGTTGCCTTGCCCTTTCTGGGAAGGCTTGACGGTCAGATCCACAAGGTGTCGGATTCGCGCCTGATCAGGCCGCCGGGTTCAATACCGGAAAAAGATTTCCTGACACTCTGCCAGCGCTGCGGACTCTGCATGAAGGCCTGTCCCACCGACGTCATCAACCCTGCCCTGACAGAGGCCGGAATGGCCGGCTTTTGGACACCGAGTCTTATCATGATTCAGGGCTACTGCGAGTACACCTGCACCCTTTGCGGCAGCGTTTGCCCCACGCAGGCTATCCGCAGGATTTCAGTTAAAGAGAAAATCGAGGCTCCGGTAAGGATCGGGTCCGCCTACATTGTCCGCGGACGATGTCTGCCCTGGTCCGGCAACGGGCCTTGCATCGTCTGTGAGGAACACTGCCCCACATCGCCCAAGGCCATACGTCTCTATGAAGGCTGGATGCCCGGTCCGGATGGAAAGTATGGTGACGTAAAACTGCCTTATGTCAATCTGAAATACTGTGTCGGCTGCGGTATCTGTGAATATAAATGCCCTGTCAAAGGCAGACCGGCCATAAGGGTCACCGCCGCCGGTGAATCCCGATCCCCGAGAAACCAGATATTGCTCTAACACGCAATAAATTGAGGACATGTCAGATTTTTAATGAACAGCTGATAACTTTTTAATCACGAAAACACGAAATATTAAAGACACAAAATAATAGATCCAAAGATAAGTTGTCTTATGCGCTGTTTTTTCTTAAGGCTCACTAACACGCTCAAACAGCCAGAC
>JAQBHK010000004.1:0-18032 GCA_032127815.1 Desulfobacterales bacterium | reverse complement strand
AGGTGCTTTGGCCCTTTGGATGGGCACGGCGATCAATTATTCTGCTGGTAATGCAGACGTTGGACAACAGCGTTAGGGTGAGCTTTAAACGGCGCTGGTGGTGGCCGTTTAAACAATCTCTTGTTTCCAAGCGTGAATTTCAACGAAAAAAAGTACCGATCTTTATTCCACAAGCTCAGCAGGTAACCAAAGCTTTGGCCCAAAAGACAGGCGGCATTCCACAAAGCTCCGTTAATGAGGTGTTGTTAAATACCGGAATTACAGCCCACATTTTGGGTGGCTGTCCCATCGGCCCGAATGATGTACAAGGTGTCATCGACGGTCAAAATCGTGTCTACGGCTACAAAGGTTTATATGTGATCGACGGCTCCATGATTTCGGCCAATTTGGGGGTTAATCCCGGCCTGACCATTACCGCCATGGCAGAACATGCCATGAGTCATATTCCACCCAACCCGGCCAAGCCGGAGCTCTAAAAACAGACAAGGTTCAGCGTTCAGGGTTCAGAGGTTCTGGGTTCAGAGGTTAACGCAGAACGTTGAACGTTGAACCTTTGAACCCAACTTTGATTAGAAATGGAGCGTTTTGTACTAAATTTCACAGCATCATCTATTATTATTTGCGAGATCTGAATAGTGACACCTGATCTGAACATATATACCAGCAACCGTCTGGAGATTCTGGCCAAAGAGCTGGCACGCATGGTCCGGCAGCCGCTGCCGTCTCCGACAGCGCCGGAGATCATCGTTGTCCAGAGCAGGGGCATGCAGCGGTGGATATCCATGGAACTTGCCCGGCATAATGGGATCTGTGCCAATTGTTTGTTTTTGTTCCCCAATGCTTTGTTACAGCTGCTGTTTAAAAGACTTATGCCGGATTTGCCGGAGCAGTCCTTGTTCGACCCTGAAGCCTTGACCTTCAGGATCATGAAAATCCTGCCGGGCTGCATGCATGGACCGGGATTTGAAAGCCTGCAACACTATCTTGACGATGATGCCGATAAGCTCAAACTTTTTCAAATTTCCGAAAAAATAGCAGCTTTGTTTGACCAGTACCTTATTTTCCGGCCTGAAATGATTTTAGATTGGGAAAAGGGGAGGGAGGGTCACTGGCAGGCCCAACTCTGGCGCCTGCTTGTGAACGCACAAGAACCCTTGCACCGGGCCCGGCTACGCCAAGTCCTGTTTGAAGAAATCAAAAACAAGGCGCATAGCATTCAAAATTTCCCTCCCCGGGTATCCATCTTTGGAATATCCTATTTGCCGTGGTTTCATCTGGAGGTGTTTGTTGCCATATCAAGGCTGACCCAGGCCAACCTTTTTATGATGAATCCTTGTAAAGAGCATTGGGCCGATATTGTTTCCAACACGCAAATAAAAAAAATACATCAAAAATATCAAGAAGATGACGATTGCGAGGCCGAACTTCACCTTGATAAAGGCAACACGCTGTTGGCATCCATGGGAGCGCTGGGCCGCGATTTTTTTGAAATGATCAGCGGTCTGGACGGGCGCATATATGAACAGTATGAAGATCCGGGCGAACCCAATGTGCTTGCAGGCATTCAGTCGGACATTTTATGTTTAAGGGACCGGGACATTCCAGGCGACGGGAACATATTCAACTCCAGCGAACTGCAAAACTCTGCCAGGACCCGTCTTGGCCGTCGTCAGCTACCGCCGGACATGGACGCATCCATTCAGATTCACTCCTGCCACAGCCCCATGCGGGAAATAGAGGTCCTGCATGACAATCTGCTTGCCATATTTGAACAAGATTCGCAACTCAAGCCGCAGGATATCATTGTCATGACGCCTGATATTGAATCTTATGAACCTTATATTCAAGCGGTGTTTGACGCCCAGATTGATACCGCTCTCCGCATCCCTTTCAGTATTGCCGATATGGGTGTCAGAAAAGCAAGTCGCGGCATCGACGGCTTTTTTTCCATTCTTGACCTGGCAAACAGCAGGTTTAGTGTCCCCAGCATCCTTGCACTTTTGGAAATCCCCGGTATTAAAGAAAAATTTAGCCTGTCGGCAGCGGAGATTGAGATCGCTGAGCGCTGGATACAAGCAACCAACATTCGCTGGGGTATTGATGCCGAGCACCGCAGCAGGTTGGGGCTCCCACCTTTTACCGAAAATACCTGGCGGGCCGGGATTGAAAGACTTCTTTTGGGATACGCCCTGCCAGGGAACAACCAACGGATGTTTTCCGAAATCCTGCCTTATGATCATATCGAAGGTAGTGCAGCCAGGAGTATTGGAAAGTTTTTAGAGTTTATAGAGAGACTTTTTAATGTTGTGAACGCTCTGCGACAAAAAAGCACCCTGAAAGATTGGCGCACGATCCTTGTGGATATCCTCGATCGGTTTTTTGCCTCCAACGAAGAATTGGAGCGCGAGATGGAGGTGTTGCGCCGCAGGCTTGATGATTTGTCCGGAATTCAAGATATATCAGGTTTTAATACTGCCATCGAAATTGAAGTAGTACGGTCATATCTGGATAATCTTTTAAAACATCAAGATTTTGGAACCGGATTTATTACCGCCGGCGTGACATTTTGCGCCATGCTTCCCATGCGCAGTATTCCGTTTAAGGTGATCTGTCTTATCGGCATGAACAGCGATGCCTTTCCGCGGGATTCAAAAACGTTGGGTTTTGATCTGATGGCCCAAAAGCCAAAAATTGGAGACAGATCCAGAAGATATGACGATAAATACCTGTTTCTTGAGGCTCTGATATCCGCAAGAGATAAATTGTATTTAAGTTATGTGGGGCAGAGTATCATAGACAACACGCCGGCACCTCCATCCGTGCTTGTGAGTGAACTGCAAGACTATATCAGCGCAGGCTTCGGCTTCTCATCCGAGCAACTGATTACCCGGCATAGACTTCAGGCGTTTTCCCCGGCCTATTTTTCTAAAGAGAGCGATTTGTTCAGCTATTCTTCCGAGAATTTTGCCGCCGTCAAAAGCAGGCATAACCTCCAAGATAGGAACCGTTTGATTTCAGCAGTGCTGCCGGAGCCGCCACTGGAATGGAAAAACTTAGATATTGACACTTTGTGCGCTTTTATCGGCAACCCGGCCAAGTTTTTCCTTGAAAAACGCCTGGGCATTTATCTGACAGAGACTGACGCTGTTGCCGAAGAAAAGGAAAATTTCAGCTTAAGCGGACTCGATAAGTATATACTCGGGCAGGATCTTGTTAGCAGCAGGCTTTCAGGGACTACTTTAAAAGATTGCCTAAAAGTGCAGCGGGCCGGAGGACGACTGCCACACGGCAATGTCGGTGAATTAGTTTATAATGAAATGAGTGTGGATGCCGAGATATTTGTTCGAAAAATAAAAGACCGTACCAAAAATGAACCTTTGAAGGCTCTCAAGGTTGATCTTGAAATATCAGGATTTCATCTTACCGGCAGAATTAGCGGTATATATGAGGACGCATTGATTCGGAGTAGCTATACTTCATTAAAGCCTAAATATATATTAAATACATGGATTTATCATCTTGTTCTTTGTACTTTGGTTGAAGGTAAATATCCCGGCAGCAGCTTATTGTTATGCAAAGATTCTGTTAATGAGTTTGAGCGTGTGAGTAACAGCACAGATATCATCGAATATCTTTTGTCTTTGTACTGGCAAGGCATGTCCGCGCCGCTGCCTTTTTTTCCGGAATCGTCCTTTGAATATGCTAAAAGGGTGCTGATTAAAAATCAGGCTGAATCGGTCGCATTACAGGCTGCTCAACAAAAATGGCTCGGAAACGATTTTGCGAGGGGAGAGTCGGAAGATCCATACTATGATCTCTGTTTCAAAACCATAGACCCGCTGGACGAGGTATTTCAAAACATCTCCAAGGAGATTTTTACAGCGCTGCTCGATCACTTCACTTCCAACCCCGGCTCAGACCGATCACCAATTCGCTTTACTCAAAAAGCCAGATTTTGAATGATGCATAGAGCTGCTATATCAAATATATGTTCGGATCGCGCCAGGGCGGGCTTTAGGCGCTTTCGAGGAATGCGCCCGCTGGAGCAGCTCAAACGCTAAATACTTTGGTTATTTTCTGGCTTACTTTTTCAGCCGTTAACGGCTTCAATATATAGGCGTTTATGCCTGCTTCGACCGCCGCGATGATAGTGTCTTTTTGGCCTTCAGCCGTTACCATTACAAAAGGCAAGTCCTTTAATTCGTCATCTGACCGGATCGTGTTTAATAACTCTATGCCCGGCATCCCGGGCATATTCCAGTCACATAAAACCAAATCATATTTTTCTTTTCTTAATTCTTCCAGAGCAGTTTTGCCGTCATCGGCTTCACTTATGTTTGTAAAACCAAGCTCTTTGAGGATCTTTCTAAAAATCATGCGCATGGTTTTAAAATCATCGACAACCAGTACTTTCATGTTTACATCCATATATCTTTTCCCTAAACTTTGAATTGATCGACCATTGATTGAAGCTCTTCTGCAAGATCGGCAAGGCCTTTGGCCTGGTTGTTGATTTGGGTCGCACCCTGAAAAATAGCCTGGGCGCCGTCATTAACTCCGCTGACATTTGCAGAAACTTTTTCCGTGCCGGTTGAAGCCTCGGCCGCATCCTTGGCGATAGATATTGCCGCTTGCGCGATATCATTTAGATTGGTCGATATTTCCATTTCAAGCTGCACGGTTACCTGGACATTCTCCGAGGTCTCGGTAGCGCTTAGTGCGGTTTCCTGTACGTTTTTTGAAACCATGTTGGCCGCCTTGGCGGTTTCCGCAATGCTTTTGGATATTTCATTGGTCGTGGCGGTCTGCTCTTCCACGGCCGAAGCAATACTCCCCATAATCGTGTTTATCTCTGCAATCGTAAGGGTGATCACTTTATTGGCCTGGACCGCGGCTTCGGTATTGGCCTGCATATCTTCGACCTTCTCACGAATATCTTCGGTGGCACTGGCAGTCTGACGGGCCAGCTCTTTGACTTCATTGGCCACTACCGCAAATCCTTTGCCGGCTTCACCCGCACCGGCCGCTTCGATGGATGCGTTGAGGGCCAGCAGGTTGGTTTGTGAAGCTATTCCTTTAATAAGATCAACTACTTCGCCTATTTTTTTAGCCGATTTGCCGAGCGCCTGAACAATATCGGAAGTCTTTTCGGAATTTTCCGAGGCTTCGCTCGTCACCTGGGCGCCATGGCCCGAATTTTTGGCCACTTCGTTCAGGGATGCGTACATTTCTTCAATCGCCGTGGCGACGGTGTTAACCGAATTGGACATCTCTTCCGCCGCTGCCGCCACCATGTTCGTGTTGGCGGAAACATTTGAAGTTGCAATATCGATTTCCTTCATTTTGCCGGATATTTCAGCGGACGACGATGCCACGGCGGCCACTTGAGCGCTGGCTTCCTCCGATGCGGCCGCCATGCTGCGGATGCTTGCGGCCGCCAGCTCGGTTGCATCGGAGGCTTCTTTGGTGTTGCCGCTCATCAATTCGGCCTTGGAGGCCATTTCATCGGAGATAGCCGAAAGCTGGCCGGAGGATGAATTCAGGTTGTCGACGTTACCTTGGATTGTAAAAATAATCTCCTGAAAATTTTTTATAAATGTATTAATCCAGCCTGCCAGTTTATCATTTTCATTTATGATAACTTTTTCACCGACCGGACATTGGGCGCAGGTTTTGTAGTTGCCATTTACTAAAAAAAAAGCATGTATTTGTCTTCTCTCTTTCAGAGGCAAGGGTCCCCAATCTGTTCCAGCAGTCTGTTTTTTTGCCATGTTCCGGACAATCTTTTTGGGGACAGTTCAATATTTTGGAACAATTTTGCGCTCTTGTGGGCAGGCGCTTTTTATAGTCTTTTTCTTTAACTATATTTTTTAATGTTTCTATGGAGTTATCGATTTGACCGATTATTTTTTTGTTTATGAAACATGAGAGGAACAGAGATAAAATTACAATTGCCGAAAGTATGCCAAACATCAAATAACGTGTTCGCGCCAACTCCTGGCCGACATCATCCAGATAAATCCCCGAACCGATAATCCATTGCCATTGGGGGAAGAGTTTAACATACGATATTTGGGGCACCTGTTCTTTAAAACCGGGCTTTGACCAATAATAACTGACAAAACCGGCGGAATTTTCCCGGCAGGCTGCAACCATCTCGGCAAAAAAATACTTGTTCTTATTGTCTGTAAAGTTCGATAAATCCTGACCCTCCAATTCGGGATTATAGGGATGCATGATCATTTTGGCATATATGTCGTTAATCCAAAAATAATCATTTTCTTCATAACGCAGATTTCTGATTACTTCCTTGGCCTGTTGGTGAGCTTCGTCGGTCGAGATTTTTTGGGCCGTCGCTTGTTTGGCGTAATGGTCCATAATGCCCCAGGCCGATTCAACCAGATGTCTGGTCTTCAGACGCTTGGAATCGTACAGGTTCCTTTTCATTTTGTTGTATGCCCATATAAACGCCAGTGAAAAACAAAAGATAATTAATACATTCACCAGGATTATTTTGGTGGAATTTTTTGAAAGGTTAAACATTCGGTCCCTCCTCATTTTACTCTCAATGTGTCAATTTACTTGATTCTTAATTATGATGGTCTCGTAAACGTCAAAAAAGCGATCTCTTTACGAGGGTGTTTTGCTTTTGGCGTTCAGTGTTTAGTGGCCTAAAAAATTAATTGAAAAGGCGAAGCGATTCCACAAATCGTCAGTCGGCCCTGTCCAATTTTCATTTTGGTTGCAGCTTAACGATTTCAGGTCTTATCCGGTAATAAATTGCCCCCTTGTGCTCCAGGATTTCGAATTTGACGGAATAGTTGCTGACGGTTTCACCGCTACCCAGAAACAGATATCCGCCCGGCGACAACAGGCGGGCGAAATTATCAAAAATGATTTTTTTTAAATCGTCGTCAAAGTAGATGAGGATATTCCGCAAAAATATGATATCAAAGGGACCGATGAGCCCATAGAACGGTTCTTTCAAATTTAGTTCAGCAAAAGTAACCATCGTTTTGAGCTTATCGCCGACCAACCAGTGACCAGCTTCTTTTTTAAAATAGCCGTTGAGATGCCTGGAGCTCAATCCGCGCTTTATTGCCATAGAATCGTATTTTCCGGCCCTGGCAACGGCCAGGGTGCTGCCGGAGATGTCGGATGCAAAAATTTTGGTCTGATTCAAATATGCGGTTGCGGGTCCGTTGGCTGAGCTGAAGTCGAGAATCGTCATGGCGATGGAATACGGTTCCTGACCTGTTGAGCATGCGGCCGACCAGATGTTGATTCCACGGCGTTTTCCTGCAATTTTTTCTGCGTGAAATTGAGGCAGCAGGCATTCCTGAAGAATGATAAAAGGGTTTTGATCTCTAAACCAGGAGGTTTCATTTGTGCTGATCGCATCCACGAGTTTGCGGCGCAAGCTTCCGGATCGGGAAGAGTGCTTCAGTTCTAAATAATAGGCTCCAAATGTTTTGCATCCGGCGTCTTTGGCCGGACGTGACAAGCGGTTCTCAATTAAATAAACTTTTTCATCGCCGAGCAGAATGCCGCATTGCTCTTTAATGAATTCTCTTAAAAGCACAAATTCCTGATGGGTTACACGCAGAGTCATAGATCTCCGGTTACTTGTGTTCCTTTAACGATCTCAACGATTCGACGGGCCAACTGATCAAGAGGGACTTTTTCGTCGGAAAGACCCGCTTCATCCACTGCCCGGGGCATTCCATAGACCACACATGTCTCCTCGGACTGCGTAAGACAGTAGCATTTTTTCTCTTTCATGGCGGCCACTCCCTGTTTGCCGTCATTGCCCATGCCGGTCATGACTACGGCCAGAATATTTCCACTATATACACGGGTAATGGAACGAAACAGTACGTCGGCCGCCGGCCGGACACTGTTTTCGGGCGGATCGTCAGTCAGCCCGATATGCGGCTGCCCGTTTGAATCAACAGCAGAATTTTCAGTATGCACCAGCATATGTCTCCCGCCGGGTGCGAGATAGACCACATTGGGAAGCACCGGTTCACCATCAACCGCTTCCCGAACGAGCAAGCTCGATTTCGTATTAAAAGACGCCGCCAGAGAACCGGTCAAAGAAGGCGGCATGTGCTGAACCAGGAGGATAGGAACGTTAAGAGTTGAAGGCAATTGAGAAATTATTTGCAATAATGCATTGGGACCTCCGGTTGAAGCGGCGATAGCTACAACGTCAATTTGGCCGGAAAGCATACATTTTTTCTCAATCGCACGTAACCGGTGTAAAACCGAGCTGCCTGCCTCCCGGGTTTGATCGGGCTGAGATAGCCCGGCAACGTGCCGGGGCATATTCGCATCAGGAATTTCGATGGGGGTATCGCTTTGGGCGGCCCGTACATTTTTGCGGTTTCGCACCAGACCCATGAGCGTTATCAGCCGTAAACGAAAATCTCTAACTGCATTCTCACCCGCGTCCGCACAGAGTTTGGTGATGTATTCCAAAGCCCCCATCTCCAGCGCCTTGACGCCCCTTTTGGCATCGTGCGCGGCGGGTTCCCCCAGGGCGATGATTTCCACATGCGGATAACTTGTTTTTGTGTCCTGCAAAAACCCCAGGCTGTCTTGTCCCGGCATATCAATGTTGAGCAAAAGGATATCCACGGGCTTTTGGCGCAGCTTCACTTGCGCCATCTTTATGGTTTTGGCGGTATCCGGCGCATCCACTCCGTCGATGCGGCTCAAAACATCATTGAGCAGGTGAATGGAGGTTGAATTGCCATCGACAATCAGAATTTGAAGTCTATCATCCATTAGATTGAGTACCTATTTTTTACACCTTATTATTTCACGTATTCTTTGGCACCGTTCTTCTTTTTGGAGAACCATTATATTCCAATATCCTTGTGGCCGAGAGAACCACCAGAAGCTCTTTATCCTGTTTGACTACGGCTTCGACAAACTCACTTTCAATCTTGCCGATATTGGCGGGCGGCGGTTTGATTTCCGCCTCATCGGCATTGACAACATTACCGATGCTGTCGACCAGGAAGCCGACCGGCTCGTTTTTTAAAATGACGTTATGACTCTCGGAAGTGATCTCTCTTGGGGGCAGACCCAGTCGAACCCCCAGATCAAACACGGTGACTGTCTGTCCGCGCAAATTCACAAGACCGCGCACATAATCGGGCGCATGTTGAACCGGTGTAATATCGAGAATGCGGTTTATCTCGCGAACATTGAGGATATCGACCCCCAATAAATGATCGCCGATCCTGAAAGTTACAAACTGGTTAATAGACATCTTGTCCTGATTCTTTTGTTTTTTCAGGCAACTCCCAGCTCTTCTTTTATCAATTGCAGCATTCCGGCAGGATCTATAAACTGGATAAGATGCTCCTGCATAAAAGCCGAACCCGATATCCCGGGATGAGTGCCGTTATCCTTCTGAATAGCCACGTTCACTTCGACCGTATCGAAAATACGCGAAACAACAATGCCTGCGTGCAGGTCATTGGTCTTGGGAATAATGACGAAAAATTCCTCTATGTCGTTTGGAAAGGCGCAGACCGGCAGAATATCTTCCAGGTAGATCAGCGGCAGTCCATTTCCGCGGTAGTTCATATAAATGCGCGTTCCCATTTTATGGACGTCTTTGGAATAAATTTTTTCGAGCCGGGATATGCTGTCCAGCGGCAGCGCGAAATGTTCATTATACGCGTTGTTAAAAATGAGAACCGACGGTTGCCGGCCAATGACCGTCTTGGGTCGGCGAGTCTCTTCTTTATGACGGCGGCATTCTTCCGCGCTTATTTCGGCGAAACTAAGTTGCGAAAATTCAGCGATTCCGGTTGCGTCCACGATCATGGCCACCCGGCCGTCGCTCATAATCGTGGCGCCGGCAAAACATTTGCTCTCTTTGACATACTTGGACAGCGGTTTGACCACGATCTCTTCATTGTTGAACAGTTCGTCCACGATCAACCCGAACAGGTTTATACCGACTCGCAGCACGGCCACATTGATATCGCCGTGACGGTTTTGACGCCGGTCGGTTTCATTAGAACGCTGATGCGGTTGTTGCGGGCCTGAAGAATGGGTGCCGTAACCGGAATCAGGGCGGTTTTGCCTTCGATCAGCAAGTCGTTCGCGCTGTTCCGGCATTTGTTTTGCGGTTTCATGGTGGACAAACGTCCGCTCCAGGTCCAGTATGTCGGCCATGCGGACAAGCGGCAAAAGGCTTTCGCGCAGGCGCAGTACCACCGCATCTCCGATCGCTTCGATTTTAGCGGATGCCTCGCCGGCCCGTATACAGACAAGCTCTTTTACACTGACCTGCGGTATGGCAAAGCGTAGTCCCGCCACCCCGACAATCAGAGAAGGAATGATTGCCAGGGTCAGCGGAAGTCTGATTTTAACGGTGGTGCCTTTGCCCGCCGTGCTTTCGATTTCAAGATTGCCGCCTAATTTTTCAATGTTGGTTTTCACCACGTCCATGCCGACGCCGCGGCCGGATATGTCCGTGATTTTTTCCGCCGTGGATAGACCCGGCAGAAGGATTAAATTGATTTTTTCGGATTCCGTCATTCTCTTGGCTCTTTCCGTATCGATGATACCGCTTTTTATGGCCTTTTGGATCAGTTCGTCGGGATCGATCCCCCGGCCGTCGTCGGTCACCACGATATTGACCTGGCCGCCTTCGTGGAAGGCGCTTACATGGATCGCGCCGCTGGTCGGTTTGCCTGCTTTTTTTCTTTCATCCGGCATTTCAATCCCATGATCCAGGCAGTTGCGTATGAGGTGCGTCAAAGGGTCTGACAGCCCTTCCAGAATGGCTTTATCCAATTCAACTTCTTTGCCTTCGATAAAAAGGGCGCTCTCTTTGGAGAGTTGACGCGACAAATTGCGAACCACGCGTGACAATTTATTCAAAAGATTTCCCACCGGCTGCAACCGCATTTGCATAATATCCTGTTGGATCTCGCTGGTGACACTGTCAACGTTTTGCATAACGATACCCAATTTCGGATTCTTATACGCTAATGTTTCCAGTTCTTGACGAAGCTGGTTGCGCCCCAACACCAACTCTCCGGCATAATTCATCAGCCGTCGATCAGGTCGACGCTGACACGGATAGTTTCCGGGGACCCAGCCTTGTTTTTTGAGGTGGCTGACGCAGGTTTGGGCCGAGGCTCAAGTGCATTTATCACCACTGCCGGCTCTTTTTTTATCGCCTGGGCCGGATCAAGATCATCTTTGTCAAAAACTCTGATCTGCTGCTCGGGAATGCTGAGGGCATATCCCATGAGATCGGATTCGAGAACCGTCCCTAATAACACATGATAAACCGAATCTTCTTTAAGGGTATTTCCTGATGCTCCGGCGGCGGTGTTAAAATCATCGCAAAAGCACCGGCCCAGTTTATCTAATCTGGCTAGAAACTGTTGAGACGTCCGCTCTTTTTCAATGAGATCTTGCTTGAAATGAATCCAGATCGCATAAAAATGATAAGATCCTATTGCCCGCGCGGCCTGCAGACGCTCTTGGTTGAGCTCGAAAACGGCCTCTTTTAGCGCCGCAGGTCCCTTGACAATGACTTTGAAAAGGTCGTCGGGATAACTTTCGACAACAACGTGGGAATTCCAATCAGAAATCGATTCTGTTTCCCCGGCTTTATCGTCGTTTGGCCGCGATGGTTCGCTTTTATCTTCAAGAACGGCTTTGATGCTTGCCAATTGCTGATCAAAGGTTACATCATTGCCGGCATCGACATCTTCGATCATTTTTCCTATTTTATCGGCCCCGGCGAGCAGGGCGTCTATTATTTCAGGGTCCGGCAACATTTTTTTGTCCCTGAACTTCATGAGGACATTCTCCATGACGTGGCTCAGTTGGGTTAAGGCATCGAACCCAAAGAAGCCGGAAGCCCCCTTGATGCTGTGCATGGCGCGGAAAACGCGGTTGACGGCCTCCTCGGAAACCTGCGCCCCTTCCTGTTCCAGGGCCATCAGGTCCGGCTCGATGGTTGCAAGATGATCGCGGCTCTCCGACACAAATTCGTTGATCATCCTTTCATCGGTTATTTCATCCATACCTTCACCAACTCATAAGCAACTTCTGATGTACCCATATTGGAAAAACCTGATATTATAATGGCCTCATTTAACCGTAAGGAGACCGAATACGACCGGGTTTATCATTGCCGAGGACCCATCCTAAAAAATACAATTACTTTTTAATGTTTATTCAAAATCTATGCCAAGAAAGACGTAAAAGCATTCTCTAAAGATAATAGATAGTTAACGTTGACTTTCTCAAAACGATTATCTGCGCGGTATGGACGAATTTGTTGAAAACATATGCATGCGTCAAAATTTCAACAGTATTTGACACGCGCAACTCGGGTTTTAGCGTCTTTGCGCCCGGGCGGGAGAATTTTTCTTAAGCTCTTTTTTAGGAGGGTTTAGGGACTCTCGTCCATTTGATCAAATGCTTCTCTGACTCTGAGCAATAACTCTTCTACTTTTAAGGGCTTTACAAGATAAGATAATACATTTAACGATTTGGCCGTAACCACTTCGTCTGTCCGGGAGGTTGAGGTAAATACAATAAATTTTGCTTGGGGGTTTGCTTCCTGTATTTCAACAATTGCATCCAATCCGCCCATCTTGGGCATGATCAGATCCATTATGGTAAGGTCGGGGTTGAAAGCTCTGTATTTTTCGACGGCCTCCTGACCATCACAGGCCTGGTCTGTTTCACAGCCTATTTTCTCAAGGGCTCTGGTTATATACCCTCTCATCATGGCCGAGTCTTCAACCACCAGAATACGCTTGCCCGCCAGCTTGTCTTTGGCGGTAGAATCAGATATTGTCGAATCAGTTGCAAAATTTATTGATATCAAGTAGGCGTCGGTGTTGGGAATCTCGGAAGAAACCCTCTCTTTTTTTTGAAGCACGAGAGGAGGACCGAAGCGGACATTCATACCCATTTTATCCCACTCCGTTATAATGTGTCCCACGGCGGTATTCAAAAATTCATTTATAATATCTAAAGTTTCATCATTAAACTGCTCTAAAGGTTTCATGCCGAGGTTTACCGCAATGGCGGATGCAATTTTAATCACCTCAAATTCATCTGCAAATCCCAAGATAAAATTACCGCTTACTTTATTATCAAAATCTTCATATTTTATGGAATGAGCAATAGCGTAGGTCGTTAAGGTATGCTTTTCCAGTTTGACTTCAACGTCGGCGATATCAATATTCGCCATCATTTTTAAAACATCTTTTGCGCACTTGGCTACAATATCAATATGTTTGGAAACCATTAGCAATCCCCTCACTTTTCAGAATAATTTAAAGTAACTTCAATTTATCAAATGCAAACATCTAATGTCAAACACTAAGCTGTTGTACCGGTTGCAAATGAATGCAATCGGTAATTGCGGATGTATTGAAAAATAGGGTGCATAATGCCGGCGACTGTGGTATCAATAATTTTTTCAGACTGGACCTAAACGGTTCATTATTCAACGTTTTCAAAATAGGTAAATACTTATGGAGCTTACACCCTTAAATGCTATCTCTCCTGTTGACGGCCGTTATCACAAAACAACACAACCATTGAGCAATTATTTTTCAGAAGAAGCCTTGATCCGCTACCGCGTACTGGTAGAGGTCGAATACTTTATCGCCTTATGCAAACTGCCGCTGCCGCAATTAAAAGATTTCGATAAAGGTTTATTTGATTCTTTGCGAAGTATCTACAAAAATTTTCAGCCGGCGGATGCCCGCCGAGTGAAAGATATCGAGGCGATCACCAACCATGATGTCAAAGCTGTGGAATATTATCTGAAGGAAATATTTGACGAATTGAATTTGGAAATATTCAAGGAGTTTATCCATTTTGGCTTAACATCACAGGATATCAACAATACCGCCATCCCCCGCTCTTTGAAGGACGCCTGGACAGAAGCTTTAAAGCCTGTTCTGGATGAGGTCGTCGCGGCCTTGATGGAAAAGGCCGTGCAATGGAAAGATATTCCCATGCTGGCTCGCACCCACGGTCAGCCGGCCTCCCCGACCAGCCTGGGTAAAGAAATTTATGTGTTTGTCGAACGGTTGACAAAACAGGCAGAGCTTTTAAAAACAATACCGTTTTCCGCCAAATTCGGAGGGGCGACCGGTAATTTTAACGCCCATCATATCGCTTATCCCGCAATCGACTGGATTGCTTTCGGTGATCATATGGTGAACGATTTGTTGGGTTTAAAACGCTCCAGGGTTACGACCCAGATTGAGCATTATGATAATCTGGCTGCTTTTTGCGATAACCTGAAAAGAATCAATACGATTTTGCTGGATCTGGACCGCGATATCTGGGCGTACATTTCCATGGATTATTTCAAACAAAAAATCAAAGCCGGAGAAATCGGGTCTTCGGTTATGCCACATAAGGTCAACCCGATCGACTTTGAAAATTCAGAAGGAAATCTGGGCCTTGCCATTGCCATCTTTGAGCATCTGGCCGCCAAACTTCCGATTTCAAGACTGCAAAGAGATCTGACTGATTCAACGGTTATCAGAAATATCGGGGTACCCATGGCACATACCCTGATTGCCTGGCAATCATTGTTAAAAGGATTGGAAAAACTAATACTGAACCAAGAAGCGATCCGTGCCGATCTGCAGGAAAACTGGGCGGTAGTTAGCGAAGCGATTCAAACCATTTTGCGTCGCGAGGGATATCCAAAACCGTATGAAGCACTGAAAGCTCTGACCCGGGGCCATGCACACATCGACGGCAAAACAATTGCCGATTTTATTGAAACTCTCAAAGTTCCCCAGAGCGTCAAATCTGAATTATTGAAAATCACACCCGAAAACTATATCGGTATCTGCAATTTTTAATTCTTTAATTGCAAGATTTGTTCATTTTGTGGCAAAAAATAAAAGCAATCACGAAAACACGAAATAGGGAAAGCACGAAATTTTATTAATGTTTTTTTTCGTGTTTTCGTACTTTCGTACTTTCGTGGTATTTTTTTATTCCCGGTTGGTCTAGGCAGATGGCTGTCAGGGAATGATAAGTCCCTTTTCGATGGCGAAAGCGGTCAGTGATGCCGCATTGTGAAGACTCAGCTTTTTCATTAGGTTGGAACGGTGTTTTTCCACCGTTTTTATACTGATAAAGAGCATGTCGGCAATCTCTTTGTTTTTATAACCCTCGGCAATCAGCTTGAGAACCTCTCGCTCGCGCTGCGAAAGATTATCCCAGGCTGTACCGACCTTTAAGGTTCGCCTTCCTTCCAGATACCCTTCAATTACCTTTTCAGAAACACCCGGGCTCAAATACGGTTTGCCGGACAAAACACTACTTATGGCCATCAAAAGTTCATTATGAGTGGCATCCTTCAAAACATACCCATCGGCACCGGCGTCAAGGGTTGCAAGGATGTATTCTTCTGTTTTGTGAACCGTCAGTGCAATAATCTTTATCCCCGGGTGTCGTTTTTTTATGTCTCTAATGGCTTCAATGCCATTCATTCTCGGCATGGAAAGGTCTATAAGCAAAAGATCCGGTGTCAGTTTATCAACACAGCGGATGGCGTCACGGCCATCTTCAGCCTCACCTACGATTTCGTATTTTTCATCAGAAGATAACAGCGACCGCAACCCTTCTCTGAGGATAGTATGATCCTCGGCTATGACGATTTTTTGCTTTCTTGTCATAATAATTCCGTTGGCCATCACTTGGTAGTATTTTTGCGGGTGATAAATACAGCTTATTTGAACGTAATATACAGTGTTCGCTCCATTTATCATGCTCAACTTGTTTAGTAAAGAGATTTAGCCTAATTATTCTCTTTTTTGTGAACAACCGTAAAAAGGCAATTAAACTTAAAGCTTATGTCTTGTTTACGTTAAACAGCCGGAAGATGCAGGAACGCCCATTGTTTACGATACTAATCATTGATGATAACCGTCCTTTTCGGTATTCCTTGCGAAAGGCCTTGGAGGGCAGATTCCCGTTTGTTTCTATTGAAGAGGCATCCCAGGGGGCAGAGGGCCTGAAAAAAATCGATAACTGCCTGCCGAATCTGATATTCCTGGATATTAACCTGCCGGACATCAATGGTATTAACCTTACTCGCAAAATCAAAGCCGATTATTCCGACATCTGTATCGTGATCTTTACAGCATATGATTTCCCTGAATACCGGCAAGCCGCTCTCGAATCCGGGGCTGACCATTTTGCCGACAAGGACTCATGGACCGGTGATAAGACTTTCGAATTGGTCGAATCCGTTCTGTCAGGCCTCGGTTTTAACTGGCAAGGAATAGCCATATAATCGTTAAAAATCTAAGCGCTTATTATAAATAAGTTAATCAAGGAGATGAATGATGAATGAAAATCCCAACCCTATTCGAAAAAATGGAAACAAAAACATCTTTTGTCCCCATTATGGTGATTGTCTGGATCATGCTGCCAAACTTCACTGGGAATCTTGGGCTTGTTTTGACTGCTATCATAAGATGATGAAAGCAGCTGGAGTAGAAGGGCCGTTTTTAACGGGAGATACGACGCCATATTATTCAATTTCTTCAGAGATTTATCGGCAAGTTGGATAGAATGGCCGATCTTAGTTAAAGTCTTCAGGTATAGACGACTGTGATGCATTGCTGATTTTTTCGACATCCGTTCTAAATTCGATAATTTTACCGGCAGGATTTGTTAACAAAAGAATTTTACGGGTAAAGAAAGGTGTAACCTCGATAACAAACAGATATTGCTTATTGCCATCTGATATTTTTATAATTTTATCCGCATAACCCCACAGATCTATAAAATCATCAACAGGTCTATTCAGCCAACCCTTGAGCAGCATTGAAAAATTTTCTCCATCAAACAGTTGTTTGTAACTCTCTTTTTCAGCCCGGGTTTTATGGGCTTCGACTTCATTGTTGAATGCCTTGCGTTTGCGTTCATAATCTTTTAAATTTTGATTATATTGTAATACTCTTGCATTATATTGTTTAGTTGCAGTTCCGGGTTGGAGGCCTTTTTTGTCCCTTTCAAGCTGCTCAAATTCTTGCAGCATGGTCTGGTATGCCAGATCCAATTCTTTTTGAAGACGTTCAAATCGGTTTTTAATTTCATCAAAATTAAGTTCCGGGCTTTTTGCGGCAATTGTTGGCGCAGTTTCAACTGTCTCTTTTTGTTCATATTTATTTTTATCAGCAGTGTAATCTGTCATTTGTTCAGCAGCCGGCAGTGCAATTTCAGCCGCTTCAGGGGGCGTTTTGACAATTTGCTCAACATCGTCTTTCGAAAAACCGATGACGATACCACTTCTATCGCACTTAATTTCATTGCCTTCCTGCCAGATCTTATCTGACTCAAATCGCATACCGTTTTTTAAAATAACGGTGTCTGCACCCGACAATAATGGAAACAGAGTAAGTATGATAAAAGTTATAAATAATTTCTTCATTCCATAATTCCAGTTTACGACGCCATCAAGTTGAAAAATTATACCATGATTAGCCATCAATGAAAAGCGATTAGCTTGTATCAATTTAGCACTTGAAAGCACATTAACTTTAATTTATACTTTCTTTACGTTCGCCGAAAGCAGACTATATCCTAGACTGATCGGTTCTAGGTTCAGGGTTCCCGGTTCTGGGTGCAGAGGTTCTGGGTGCAGAGGTTAACGCAGAACATTGAACCTATAACGGTAAACACTGAACCTTTGAACCCAACGCTTTGATTAGAAATGGAGCGTTTTGCACAAAATCTTCCCCTTAATCTGTCATTATTTACGAAAACTGATTTCACAAAGCATGTTCAACGAAAGGAGGGTTCCATGAGAAAAATACTGTTGTTTGTGGTAGTTGTCGCGGTCTTGATCGGTATCTCCATTCCCGTCATGGCGTTTGAGGTCGGCGTTAGGGGGTATTACTGGTTTCCAGGTTTGAGCGGCGATATTAGGGTTGACGGAAGCGGCGTTACCGGTACCACCCTTGATCTGGAGAACGATCTGGGGATGGATG
>JAQBHK010000003.1:0-12318 GCA_032127815.1 Desulfobacterales bacterium | reverse complement strand
CTTATCTGATATTTTTTGTTTAATTCCTTGGTATAGAGCTCGCTCGCCTGAATGAGCCTGCGAATCGAAAAGATGATCTGCTTGGTGTGGTCAGGCGGAAATTCATTGTCCATAGTATTTGGATTGCCGCTGCTTTCAGTTGACATTCAATTTTGTTCCTGTTGAATAGTTTTTAACTCAAACAATCTATTACGTTGGACAAATCAATAAAGCAATATGTTTTTGTGCTTTAGACTTTTTCTGATTTTCACAGAACAAGTTGACTGGGCTTTTCGTGGGAACGCTGACTTCATTTTTTTTTAACTCGGTTTGAATGGCGGTTTTTTCCGTAAAAGCACGGGACATGGGGGTTAATTATATCGGTATTTGCTGTGGTGCCGGAATTTTCTTGACTTTATTGCTGTTTTTTAATTATTTGATGGATCTGTTCAGGTGCTCGTTGAGAGCTTAATAGGGAACCCCGTGAGATTCGGGGACGGGCCCGCCGCTGTAATCGGGGACGAAAGCCGCAATAGACCACTGCTCATCTTCTGTTGAATGGGAAGGCGCGGCCGGTAGGATGATCCGAAAGTCAGAAGACCTGTCTGAATGGAAGGAAGGCCTTGTAATTTTGCAAAGGTTTTGAAGGCTTGACCTGCGAGGAGAAAGGTAAGTCATGTGTGATCTTGAGGATAAAAAAGGGACATCCCCGGGTCGATTTAATATCGCTTCGGGGATTTTTTGTTGACCGGTGAATAATGCATAACCTGATTACAAAGAACAATAAACAGCAAGGGTTGTGTCTGGCTGTATTGGGTACAGCTTCTGATGTTGGGAAAAGCATCGTCACGACAGCCCTTTGTCGTATTTTTGCAGACCAGGGCGTACGGACTGCGCCGTTCAAAGCCCAGAATATGTCAAATAATTCTGGAGTTACGCCCGAAGGACTGGAAATGGGACGTGCTCAGATCGTGCAGGCCGAGGCCGCCGGCATACCTCCGCATGTGGATATGAACCCGATCCTTTTAAAACCCACCGGTGATACCGGTTCGCAGGTTGTCATCCTGGGCGAAGCTGTTGAAGATCTAACGGCCAGCCAGTACTATAAAAATAAAAATCGCCTGTTCTCCGTTGCCTGTTCGGCACTCGACCGCTTACGCGACATGTACGATCTTGTTATCATGGAAGGGGCCGGTTCTTGCGCCGAAGTCAATCTTATGCCGGACGACCTGGTAAATCTGCGCATGGCCGAATATGCCGGCGCCCCCGTAATTGTGGTGGCCGACATTCATAAGGGCGGCGTTTTTGCCCAAATCATCGGAACCCTGGAATGCCTGCCTCAAAAACAGCGAGATCAGATCGCAGGTTTTATCATCAACCGCTTTCGTGGGGACATGCGTCTGTTTGAAGCCGGGGTCCGCTGGATAGAAGAGCGGGCCGCCAAAAAGGTGCTGGGCGTGCTGCCATGGTATCACCACTTCCACATTGAGTCTGAAGATTCGGTGGTGATTGAAAACCCCAAAACGATATCGCCGACAAAATTTGATGCTCCGGCAATCGCGGTCATCCGCCTGCCCTATATCTCCAATTTTACCGATTTCGACAGCCTTTCGAGCTTGCCTGGACTTGATCTTCATTTTGTTGAAAAGGTCCAGGACCTGTCCGGTTTCAGGGCCGTTATCCTGCCCGGATCAAAAAATACGAGATCGGATTTGAACTGGCTGCATACAACCGGATGGTCTCAAAAGATCAGCGCTTATGCCGATCAGGGCGGTTTTATTTCAGGGATTTGCGGCGGATATCAGATGATGGGCCATGCTGTACACGATCCGCAAGGTCTGGAAGGCCGTCCGGGTAAAACCCCAGGCCTGATGCTTCTGCCGGTTGAAACCATTTTAAAAGCCCCCAAAACAACGACTCGATCAAGATTTGCCTGGCAGGGGATAGAAGGTACCGGCTACGAAATTCATATGGGACAGACCCGGCGGCTTAATGGAGAGCCCCTGTTTCAGGTCTTTGAACGCAACCGTATTCCCTGCGAGACCGAAGACGGATGTACGATACACGCATCGCGCATTATGGGAACCTATATGCATGGGCTGTTCGATACGCCCGGCATCACCAAGCGCTGGTTAAACATTGTCGGTCTTGGCAAAATCACATTGCCCGAACCTTATGGCCTGGCTGCCAAAGATACCGCCTATGACCATCTGGCCGCTCATTTTGAAAAACACATTGATGTTTCAAAAATTGTTAAACTGTTACCTAGGTTGAGCGGTTCAACGTTCAAGCCCGCCCTGGCGCGACGGCCGTTATCAAGGAGATAAACCCTTTGCTATTAAAAATATATGCCTTGGATCTAAATTCTTGAAATCAGGTCTGGGCCAGGGGTTCCGGGTTGATGAGCCCTAACAGGCTCAATCCAAAAGAGTTACGCTACAACAGAGTGGCAAATAATTTTACCCAATGGGTAATAGACCAATGCCGGCAATTAGATGTAACGTCCTGTAATGTCAAGTTGTTATAGCCCTTGAACCTAGAACCCTGAACCTAGAACCAATCAGATTAAGTGTTTAATAGTCGCATTAGTCTGGATTAGCTATGAAAAAAATTGTACTAATAATAGGAGGATGCCGGAGCGGCAAAAGCCGTTATGCTCTTGCATTGGCGTCACAAGTAGCTGATAAGAATAATATATTTATCGCAACCTTAGTGCCCGGCGATGACGAAATGAAAGCACGGGTCCAGAGTCACCAGAAAGAGCGAGATCGGCACTGGAAAACGTTTGAGGCTCCCATCCGGCTGCCGGAAGCCGTTAATGATCACGGCCTCAAAGGAAATGTCGTCGTTGTCGATTGTTTGACACTCTGGCTCAGCAACCTCCTGCTGGAAAGCGACGATCCTAAGAGTGTTGAGGATCAAATTAATGCATTGATTCACGCGCTTGAAACCGCTCAATGCTCGATTTTTCTGGTATCGAATGAAGTCGGAACCGGTATTGTCCCGGAAAACCGTCTGGCAAGACTGTTCAGGGATCTAGCCGGATTTGCCAATCAGAAGGTGGCGGCCTGTGCCGACAGCGTTGTCTGGATGGTAGCAGGTATACCGGTCTTAGTGAAGAATCCTGGCCCAGACGACTAGGCTTTGATTTGCTCCTGAAAGGGGCTGTTTCCTGCAAATTGGACAAGTTCAAAGTGCCTAAAGTTATGGAGTCGCTTCGCTCCACTAATTTTATATAATTGATAGAATTCCTTCACTTTAGGCACTTTAGCTCACTTCAAACTTAAGGCACTTTTAAGGTTTTCGGTAGAACCGGATATCTCTAACCTATTCCAAAGGACAACTTTTTTATGGCTAAATATATGAACCGTCTTATTGCCGCAATTGAGTTTTTGACGATTCTGCCTCTGGGCAAGCCCACAATATACGACCCTAAAGGTATGATTTTGTACTTTCCGATTGTAGGCATCATTTTAGGAGCGATGGTTTCTGCTTTTGATTGTGTGGCGATTCGATTGTGGAGTCCGCCGGTTGCATCCGTCTTAGACGTTATTTTGTTGGTTGTCCTCACTGCCGCACTGCACCTGGACGGTTTGGGCGACACGGCCGACGGCCTTTTCGGACACCGCAGCAGAGAAAAAGCCCTGACAATCATGAAAGACAGCCGCATCGGTGTCATGGGACTTGCAGCCATCCTCTGCGGATTCTCCCTGAAATGGGCCGGCATAGCGAGTTTGGATGTCCACCGCAGCCTTGTGCTCATTATTATACCGGCCTATGCCCGCGGCGGCATGATCTTCGGAATACGGTTTTTGGAATATGGAAGGCCCGGCGGCGGAACCGGCCATGACTTTTTTAACGATCCGATCAATACGGGTGCCTTTTTGGGCCTGCTGGTACCGATTGGGCTTTCATATTTTCTGGGATGGCAAGGGGTCTGGTTAAACTTCATGTTCGCGGCCATAACGATAGCAATTATTTATTACTACAAAAAACGAATGGGGTGTATCACCGGTGACATGCTGGGAGCTATGGCTGAGATAACTGAAGCACTACTCTTTTTACTTGTTTCCATTAGAGGATTTTAATGCTGAACGGTCACGGTGGAAATATCTATGCATTGGCACAGAGGTTGGAGTGTGCCCCGTCTGATATTATTGATATGAGCAGCAATGTTAATCCGCTGGATCCCCTGCCCGGCCTGGTTGAATTTATTGTTAACAATATCAGCACGATTACCGCTCTGCCTCAAGTAGACGCCAAATCAGCAGCGCAAGCGTTTGCCGCCCGCTACAACGTCAATCCCGAACATGTCATGGCCGGCAATGGAACCACCCAGTTCATCTATGCTATCCCTCAAGTGCTTGAGACTAAACGGGCGCTGATTCTTGGCCCCACCTATGCCGATTACGCTGATGCCTGCCGCATGCACAATGTCCGTTACGATTATATGATGGCAGAAGAGTCTTTTGATTTTAAGCCGGATGCGGATGCGGTTATTGAACAGATCAAAGATCATGATACGGTTTTTATCTGCAACCCCAACAACCCCACCGGCGCTTTAATGTTGAAAGCGGATCTTGAACGACTTTGCCGCCTTCATCCGGACACACATTTTGTCATCGATGAATCCTACCTGCCGTTTGTATACAATTCCGGCCGGTTGAGTATCTTGCCCGGCAGGCTTCCCAATGTATTGGTTTTGAACTCCATGTCCAAAATATTCAGAATTCCCGGTTTGAGAATCGGGTTTTTGATAGCATCCGGACAAACCATTGAAAAGTTCAGACCTTTTCAGCTGCCATGGAATGTAAACAGTGTGGCTCAGACGGCTGTTGATTATCTGATGAAGCATAGAGACGAAACAGATGCTTTTATCGATAAAACCGTACTGTTTCTGGAAGACCAAAGAAAATTGATGGCCGATATTTTTAAAGATGCAGACCACATCAAACTTTTCCCCAGCAAAACTTCCTTTTTACTTGCAAAGCTTGATGAAAAAATCACAGCGGATATGCTCTGTGACCATTTGGCTGCCGACAGAATACTTATCAGAAACTGTTCAAATTTCCGGGGTCTTTCAAAGCATTTTATCCGTATCTCATTGAAAGCTAAAGACATTAACCGTATGCTGGCGGATAAAATCATCAACTTTTTACACAGCATCTAAATTTTAGGGATATAGGTTTTTGCCTTTCTTCCCCGCTTGCAGAGGGAAAGGTCGGAAAAGCAAGAAAATTCTGAAAATCCTGGCTTGCCGCGGCGTAGCTTTAGCGAAGACGGGTAGATCCTGTCTAAATAAAAAATAGACAAATAAATGAACTAATGGAATTTACGATTGCACTGTATACACTGCCGGCAGCATTTCTTTTAGATCTTGTGCTGGGAGATCCGGAGTCTCTTCCTCACCCGATCCGATGGATGGGTAAAAGCATCACGTTTATGGAGCCGATTTTCAGAAGGTTGCCGACAGGGCCGGCGATATCCGGTGCTTTTCTTTCCATATCTCTGATTGCAGCAACATGGGCTTTGACATCTTTAGTGATTCAAGCATTTGAATTGATCCACCCTTTTGCCGGAGACGTCCTTGAAATCCTGATAATTTATTACGCTGTTTCAGCACGATCCTTAGAAGATTGCGCCTTAAAAGTCCACCGCTCCCTGCAACAGAGCCGGCTGCAAAAGGCTAAAGCAAGCCTTGCCATGATTGTAGGAAGAGATGTTACCGACCTAAAGGAAGACGGCATCGCCCGTGCCACGGTTGAAACGGTCGCAGAGAACCTTGTCGACGGAGTTGTATCTCCCCTGTTCTATGCGGCAATCGGCGGTGCTCCCCTGGCCCTGGCCTACAAAATGGTCAACACCCTCGATTCCATGATCGGTTATAAAAACGATGCGTATCGGCATTTCGGAAAAATTGCCGCCAGAATCGACGATGTTGCCAACTTTATCCCTGCCCGTCTCGTCGTTGCGGTCATTGCCATCGCCGCTCAATGCCTTATCCACAGAGGTCGGCATACCTGGGAAACCGCCATGGCTGAAGGTGCCAACCACTCCAGCCCCAATGCCGGTTATCCTGAAGCCGCCTTTGCCGGAGCCCTCTCCGTTCAACTCGGCGGTCCTAATTACTATGAGGGCCATTTGGTCGACAAGCCGTATATCGGCCTCCGGTTTGGACAGACAAAACCGATCCATATCAAAAGGGCCTGTGACCTGATGATGCTCTCCGCACTGATATGGCTGGGGATGTTGTGTGCAATTATGATTATTTTTATTTAGACAGCTGTCGAATATAGAACTGTAATTAAGCCCACTATTGGAACATTTTGAAAATGTACCCTGCCCTGCCCAAATCATATAAAGGCGCGTATCCATTCAAATTAGGCAGCACCTCATTCATCTATCCTGATCATATCATACCCAATATCAAGATGCTGGGTCCATATCTGGACGAAATCGAACTTCTGTTTTTTGAAAGCCAACCGGCCGGCATGCCGTCCCGGCAGGAAATCAATAAGATCAGGCAGATCGCCCAAGACTTTGATCTTACCTATAATATACATCTGCCGCTCGATATATCATTCGGCGCTTCTGACCCGTCCAGGCGGCGAGCCGCCGTAGAGACCGTCAAACAGATTATCGATTTAGCCGCGCCGCTTGCACCTTCGACTTACACCCTTCATCTTCCCTTTGATGAGGCTGAATTTGATAGCGAACGGATCAAACGCTGGCAGGGGCACATCCGCCAAAGCATGGAGAAACTGCTTGCCGCCGGTATCGAAGTCGAATCTATCTCAATTGAAAATCTGGATTATCCCTTAGAATGGGTAGAAAAAATCATAAACGATTTTAATCTTGCGGTCTGTCTTGATCTTGGCCATCTGATAGTGAATCAGTATGATATTCAAGCGGCTTTTAACAGATATCATCAAAGAACGGTAATCATCCATCTGTATGGCGCTGAAAGCCGCCATGACCATCTGCCGCTGGACACGTTGTCGCCCGTCAATACCGACATCATCATGTCAATATTAAAACAGTTTAAGAAGGTAGTGTCTCTGGAGGTTTTTTCCTACGACAGATTAGTCAGTTCATTAAACTTTTTAGAAAAATGCTGGCAAAGATATGACAAGAACGAAAAGTACGAATAACCTTATTCTGGGAATGATGGCTGCACGCCTGCTTTTGGAAAGATTTGGCTTTTGGGATCATCCGAATTTATGAGGCCCTTAATTAATCGGACGCCTCGCCCATATCAGCTTCTTTGAGGGCTTGGTGCAGGAGTTCGCCAACTCTAAGGTTTTGGGCTGTTTGTTCAAGATAGTGGTAATCAAGCGTCTCATATTGAACCTGGATGACGCCTAGCACATCATGCCACTGTCTTTCCGAAACCCTGTCACCAAGTTGAAACCAATACAATTTATGAAGAATTACATCTTCGGCACTAGCTAAATAAAGCGTGTGAAGGGGATCATCTGTAATTTGATACTGCTCTCGTCGCACCATTTCTTTTTGCGAAACCTTATCGGATTTGAGAATAAAAACATCCACCTTAAACATCGTATTAAGATGAATAACGTTAAACAACGAACAATGCTGTATTGCATCTCGGATCATGTCCGTGTCAATGTAAAAATCTGACTCAAGTGCCTTAACGAGGATGGGAATATGCTCTTCCTTGATGTCGGCGATCATATCAACATCATGCGTTGCTCGAGGAATCCCATGCAACGAACTTGCCAAGGAACCTCCAACAAAATACTTGATCTTTAAACGATCAAATTCCTGTGCAATCTGTCTGGTAATCTGAACCGGCTCCGCAAGAATCATTTCAATAACCTTCGCGGTGAGGATCCCATTGAAAAACCCGAATCATCGTTTCTCGATCCAACCACAGTGCGGCTAACCGAAGGTGCAGTTCTTGCTCCGATAGCATTCCGTACTGTTTCCGAATCCGGGCAAGGGCGAGTTGTTGAACGGCTTTTGTCAGCTCATTCACCCGTTTCAGCTTGTGCTGGGGCGACATTCGGCGATAGCCGGCAATTAACATTTTATGAATATTAGGAGATGTGTCGTGGGATTGAAGTATCATATATTTACTCACACTTTGATTAGTCGTAAACAAAATAGTGATCTTTTCAAAAGGAACTTCACTGCTGGTCTTTTTATAACGGCTCATAACAAAATGTTCAAGCACATAAAGGGAAATTCGCATACACAAAATTTATAAATAATATTGCTCTGTCACGATTTGAAACGCTCAATTTAGACCCAAGTATCTTTATTTTATAAAAGGCGGTGGGCATTGCCTATCGATTTGATTTGCGAAGCCCCAACGCCTGCATCTTTAGCATAATTTGGCCAGCTTGAGACTACCTCTACTATTTCGTCAATGATTCTATCGCCGGACTTAATGTTCATTTCCTTACCAACCGAGATTAGATCTTCTTTGAATAAATTATCGCGTTTACCGTTCACCGACATTTGATGTCTGCTGGTCCATTCCCCTGATGGATTATATGCATAGATCACGTCGTAAGCCGGAGAAAGACGCCACTTGCCATTTTTATCCATCAAAAAGGTTATATTTTTGGTATGATCATCCTGATTGCGAGCAACAACATTAAATACCATCCGTCGAAATTGTTGCTCTGCATCACTATAAGGGAGTCTCAACTCGCGCATGATCTGAAATGCTTGTTCATACGAATAGACACCCGGATCGTTGAAGTCGAAGTGCGCAATAGCACAAAGAGACTGCATGTGCAGCTTACCTTTATTGATAGTTCTGTCGAATCGCTTGGTCATGAAGTGCGCCCGCCCGCTCTCTTCGAGTAGACGGCATTCGGTCATCTTAATGCCGGCGGAAACGGCCATTTTGTAGTAAGCATATTCAATACGTCCGTATCCGGCAGGGTCCCCTAATGAGTCGTCCTTTACTCCATCGAATTTCAACACCCAGTAGTCGAAACCATCCGGCACATCAACCTGGCCGGAGCGAATTTCTTTGGTTTGGTCATTCAAGGCGATTACCGCTTTGGGGCGAGTCCCTCCCGCGGAAGTACCAACACGGATAATATTTAAAATCTCCTCAGAGGCTCCGGAATCAAATTTCACCTTAAGTTCAGAACGCTCTTTGGTTATTTTTTGAGCCAGCTCGACCAATTCGCTCACCTCAACAGGGACGGCCTGCTCCATCGACGGGCTAATTACGGGTGAAAACTCCAGAGCACCCATTGCGCGTTTACCTGTATAGCAAAGGCGCTCAACCGGACTAAAACTTTCAGATGTCCTGCCCTGGCTTGCCAGCCAGGCATCGATAAGACTGTTGCCGAATCTGTCCGGCAAAGCATCAGCAAGCATGCCGGGAAGCCCCCGATAAGTTCTTTTGGGCAGTGTGCGAAACTCAAACCTTGCTGTTCCGCTTCGAGCTTCGATGATTGGCATTCTTAAGGGAGATAAATCCAGACCTATTTCAAGAAACTTACTGTCAAATTCAAATGTTGCGAATTCCTTTTCCGGATCCCATGATACAGCACCGACCAGCTGTCCCCATAAACGGATATACGCAGTATCCACTCTATCTACCAATCGAATTCTCCTTCATCATCATTTGTAGTTTGCTGTGAAGCTCGACGGCGTTCCTTTCCTTTCATTTTAGCAAGTTGCAGAGGACTGATCCCTGGATCCGGCAAAAATGAATCCATTTCTTCAAGGGCATTCAATACACGTAAAATTTGGATAAGCGTGAGGACCCCAAAGCTAGTTCCTCGCTCTGCCTCGCCAATGGTTGTCCGATTTAGACCGGCCAAATCGGCTAATCTCTGCTGCGACAAATTCTTCTCAAGTCTCTTGCGTTTTAGACGGCGACCGATCTCTCGCAAGATAGCCAGGTCACTCATGCCATATATGCTCATAATGTTTACTGTAGCCTTCATTGATTGGTTTTTTAATTAATAATGATGCCTATAAGCAATATTATAAATACATGAATATGTCAAATAAAAAAATGTTTATGGTTGAAACAGCATTATTTGAAAAGGGGAAAGTGGGCAGCCATATAGAGCGGATAATAATGAATCCGGTTTTCTGGATGCTCAATAAAAGGCAGAATCAAGCATCGAGGCAATAGAAAAGTTATCACTAAATACGGGATACGACATGAAAAAGGCGGCATCATTTTGAACTCTCAAGACAGTTTGTAAAATTCACAATCCTTGCATGAGGCAAACTTTTTCGCAAATGATCCCTGAATATCACCCTCACAGAATGAGCCTACAATAGCAAAACAGACTCTGCCGCCGTTTAATCCGGAGTTTGTTCCATTTAAGTGCTTAGCATCTGCTACACGGCATATTCCAAATTCTGCGACTTTATCTCCACCCGGCTCTCTCCCGCATTTCATAAACTCCCAGCAATTTTGTTTTTTGGGCATAATTTCGTATTACCTTTTAAAATATCTGGTGTTGATAGCTGTATCAATCCGAAAAATCAGAAACGGGACTAATATCATAGAAGATGTGGTTTAGGAACCTTAAATTTTTGGAGACTTGATTTTTTCATCATGAAAAGCAATCATGCATCAAGTCAATAATGTGACCAACACAACATCTGGTATCAAAAAAGAAAGGCAGGGCTGTTAACCCTGCCTTTTATACTGATTATTTTTGCTACTCTTTCTTATCTCGTCTATCTATGTCACTTCTCCTATATTTTATACCTCTCCTCTCTGGGCCATTGTATGAGGATGTACCTCCATGTCTGCGATCCCTGCCAGAGCGTCTACCTTTACCACTTCTTTTTTCATCCATTACTTATGACCTCTGACATTAATCCTCACTTACTGTGTGGTATATAAGGAAATAATCAAGATTGTCTCTTTGATGAGGAGTCAACTCTTCGAACTGTAATCCATAACGCCTTACAGTACGCTTAATGAATTTTGAACCGTTTGTAATTTCTGTATCTGAAATGATCTTGAAGGGCATTTTATCAATGCTAAAATTATCACCAGACAAAAATATCCCCAATCCAGAATGTTCACCAGTTTTATCAGTTTTTTCAGAACAAAGAAGTGAAAGCCCTTTGCGGCTTACATCTAACAGTTGCCCCATATCTTGGACATACTCTTTTTCATGCTCAGACCAGAGCTTTGCAAAAGCAATTCCTTTAACCTGAAATCGTTTGTGTTGTCTTCTTTCTGCTAAAATTCTACGATTCGATTCGCTCCTGCGATCATCGTCCGACCTTATCTCTGGAGCATGTACATCGTATGAAAATTTGCGTCTTTCTGTAACGAAGCGTCTATCTTTATCACTTCTTTGGTCACTCACCATATAAACCTCAAAGTTTAAGCCTCACCTAATGTGTGATTTAGCAGGAAATAATCCAACTTGGCTGTCTGGTTAGGTGTTAAATTCTCAAACTGCACACCATACCGTCGAAATATTATCGTGCTAAACTGTATGTTGTTCGCCAGTTCAGTATCTACGACTGTTTTGAAAGGCACCTCGTCTATAATTAAATCCCCACCAGACGAAAATAAACCCAAATCTGAATAATCTCGTGGTTTTTTTTCCTTTACAAAATAACGAAGTGAAAGACCTCCCTTGCTGATGTCTAAAAGTTCTCCAACATCCTCTGTGTTTTCAGAATTGAGTTTGACAAAAATCAGGTCTTTAGCTCGAAATCGTACCTGCTCTCTTTTTATGGTTCCCTTTCTTCTTTCTCCAGTTATTCGTTTTTCAAGGCTTTTATAATCAGGATCAGCGAACACCCTGCGATTTGAAACTGATCGTCTGCCTCCAAAGTTACTATTTTGATAAATGGTTTGCATTTCTATTCCCTATTTTTTCCTTAATCCTGAATGAAAAGGGGCGGTCGGAGATACCGCCCCTTCCCAATAAAGAAGGAGGTAAAGGAGGTAAAAATACAATTCCCTCCAGTATTTTGGTACAGAGAAAGAGTCTTAATGTCAAGACTGGAAAGTCTAACATAAAATACGGAAATAAACTAAGCAGTACGAAGAAATAACAAGTAAAGACAAGGGTCTACTTTGCACTGTTTTGCGGAGAAAGGGCATACAACATGTAGGATTTTTTTTGAAGGACCGCCATAGCAGATTTCTTGCCTTTATTTACACATGCTCGTCAATCGAGTCAATTGCAGATTCGGAACCTCAATTATGTAAATATGCGGATGTGGTAATACACTATTCTATGTGAGAACGAACTGCAAAAACCCTTCTGCCTTCGTAGATGCTGTGATTGTACCAGCTCTCTTTGCCGCTGATAAAGTTGAAGTGGCATGCCAGCGAAGTATCCCTGGTCTCCCCCGACC
>JAQBHK010000002.1:0-4967 GCA_032127815.1 Desulfobacterales bacterium | reverse complement strand
AGGCAATCAGTTTTTCATTATCGAGTCTGGCCTGATCAAAACCTAAGATCTCCATAAAAAGAAGTCGCGTTAACACCGTCACGTCGATATTCCTGATCGAAGCTGCAAGCTCATCGCCGAACATCCGTTCCATAACGTTTGGTTTTAGTGTCAAGAGGTAAAGCTCCGGGCAGTTTTTTATAAAAATCCCCAGGCAGTTTTTCGAGGCATTTGATTCAAGTAACGCTAAAAATTCAGTCCTGTTTTTTTTACGCTGCTCCCCTTTATAGGGTATTGTGGTGATATCGAAAAAATCAGAGGCTTTTGATATCAGAGACGTTCTGGCCGAAGCCGGAATATCATTCAGCATCCGGTGGGCCGGCAGGATGACGACTCCGGGGTCCTCCATGCCGCATAGATACATCATAACGTGGTTGGCCGGATGAGTATCATTGAAATCGGGAGTGTTCTCCGCCAGCCATTGCTTGTATCGCAGGGCTGTTTCGTAGCGATGGTGCCCGTCAGCGATAAAAAGGCGTTTATTCTTCATGGCATCGGAAACACGGCGGTGGATTGTCTGATCGGTTATGCGCCAGAGGCTGTGCGGCTGACCACTGTGGTCTATATAATCTATGTCCGGAAGTTTGTTGGCAACAGAGGTCAGCAATATTTGCATGATTTGGTTTTCTTTATCGGAATACAAAGAAAATATCGGGCTGAGATTGGCCTGGCATGTTTTTATGAGTTCAAGTCTTTCCGCTTTTATCTTGGAAAAGGTTTTTTCATGGGGCAGGACAATGCCTTCTTCGAAAGGGACCAGACCTACCAGTGCGATCAGGCCGTAGCGGGTAACGGTTTTGTTTGCATGAGGAAATTGGTGCGCGGTTAAATAAAATGCGGGTATTTCGTCCTGCAGCAGGATGTTTTCTGAAAGCCACGTTTTTAAACAGTCAGACGCTCTTGTGTAACGATTGTTGTCGCTTGTGTCATTCTCAGTTGTGCGGCCAAGGGTCAGCCAAATTATATTTTGTGGATGGATACGGTGATAATTTTCCTGTTCTTCTTCTGAGATTACATCAAAGGGAGGGGCTGTAACATCTGCAGGATTTTTGATTTTATCCGTGTTATAGAGAAGTCCCCTGAAAGGGATAATTTCTGCCATGGTTGATTCCTTCTGCGTTTTAAAAGGTAGTATTTCAATAAGTTCTGATTAGCGAACCCGGCAGCAGGCAATAAAATTTAAAACCGGCTAAAGACTCACTAATGTGTTCAAACAGTCACCCATTTTCAAATTTCATCACCTGCTGCTTCCATTAATCTATTAAAAAGTCACAAATTCAACAATTTATTTTTGAGTCCGCCGTAGGCGGGCATTATATAAAATCGCAAACTGACTTTATTACTATAAAGCATGATGTTGTTCAAGCGAAATCCTGAAATCTGTTTAAAAAGTTTGTCGACAAGATCGTTGACAGGAAATATTAAAGCGGTATATTGAGTTTAATACTATAGGAAACTTACACGGCTTAGGAGAGGTGGCCGAGTGGTCGAAGGCGGCAGTCTCGAAAACTGTTGAGGTTAATTGCCTCCGCGAGTTCGAATCTCGCCCTCTCCGCCAATAAAATCGATGTGCGATTTTACTGGCGATTAAAAAATAGCTTTGCGATTTTATCAACGGAGAGATGTCCGAGCTGGCCGAAGGAGCACGACTGGAAATCGTGTGTGCTGTCAAAAGCGGCACCGAGGGTTCGAATCCCTCTCTCTCCGCCACATTAATAAGGGTTTCGTGTTACGGGTTGCGTGTTACGGGTTTTTGCCGGAACAATCTTAGCTCGCAACCCGCAACTCGCTACAGCTACACCAAGCTCCATATGGGTGCCGTGTATGCAAGGCACTTAAACACAAATTAATTTCAGATTACCGAGACGTATCTCTATGTCCTATCTTGTTCTGGCACGCAAATACCGTCCCCAGACTTTTGATCAAGTTGTTAAACAAGACCATGTTTCCCGAACGTTGACCAATGCCATATCAACAGGTCGAGTTGCGCATGCCATCCTGTTTTCAGGGCCCAGAGGCACCGGCAAGACAACGGTTGCCCGTATAATGGCAAAGGCCATGAATTGTGAAGTCGGCCCTACTTCAGTGCCGTGCGATGAATGTAGATCCTGCCGGGAGATAACCGCAGGACGCAGTATGGATGTATTTGAAATTGACGGCGCCTCAAACAACAGTGTTGATCAGATCAGGGAACTGCGTGAAAATGTAAAATATTCACCTGCCTACAGCCTTTACAAGATATATATCATTGATGAAGTCCACATGCTCAGCACGGCTGCATTTAACGCGCTGCTAAAAACTCTTGAAGAGCCTCCGTCACATGTGATGTTTATTTTTGCTACTACCGAACCTCACAAAATTCCGATAACGATTCTTTCCCGTTGCCAGCGGCACGATTTCAAGCTTATCGACGTTGAATCTATTATCAGGCACTTAGAGATGCTCTGCATAAAGGAAGGTGTTGATATCGACGCAGAGAGCTTGGGATTGTTGGCACGCCAAGGCGGCGGGAGCATGCGAGATGCCCTGAGCCTCCTTGACCTGGTGATGTCCACTACGGCGGGGACAATAACGAATCAGCAGATACTGGATATACTGGGCGTGGTAGACCGCAAGATAATATTCGATCTTGCGGCGGCCCTGTTAGGCGGTGATATCGCTCAGATTCTTGAGATAGTGGATGAGCTATACAGCCGCGGCTATGACATGAAAAAGTTGTATGCCGATATGGTTGAGCATTTCAGGAACCTGGTTGTCGTTAAAATGGGGGGAAAGACCAGCAAACTTGTGGATACTCCTGCTCACGAGATTAACCTGATGATTGAACAGGTCAACGATGTTACCGGGGCATTTTTGAACCAGGTTTTTGACCTGCTCTTTACGGAAGAAACGACTTTGGGACATTCATCTCAACCGAAACTGGCGATGGAGATGATATTTATGAGGCTGCATCAAATCAAACCGGCCCTGCCGATCGATGAACTTATAGAAAAGCTTGATAATCTGCGCAAAGATATTTATGAAACCCGGCCTGTGGATAGCTGTATCGCAACAGAGCCCGCAAGTCGTAGCGCTTCAACCGGTTCAAAGGGGACGTTGAGCCAGGCCGAGGCTATCGCTGAACTCACAGCACCTTATGAGGCGGCTACTTTTGATGTTAACCAAAAGATCGATGAAATCTGGCAGAAAATTTTCTCAATATTATCAGAAAAACATCCTTCCCTGGCTGCAAATCTGAATAATGCTGTTTTAAAGAACCTCACGGACCGAAGCCTGGAAATCGAAGTCAGCGGCAATGGTTTTAACATCAGTATGATCCAGCGCCATAAAAACGTGGCCATAATAAAAAAAGTATGCAACGACTTTTTCGGAAAAGAGATGGATATGCGGATAACAGCCAAACAAAACTCGAGCGCTGCAAGTCAGCACGAAAAAAGTTTGGCGGACAGTATGAAAAAAGATGCTTTGGGAAATCATCTGGTTGCTGATGCAGTCGAGATTTTCAACGGCAAGGTTGTAGACGTAAAAATATTATAGGGGGCTTTAAATGAAAGGTATGGGAAATGTAATGAAACAGGCCCAGAAGCTGCAAGCCAAGATGCAGCGACTGCAGGCAGAAATGGCTGAAAAGACGGTTGAAGCAACTGCCGGCGGCGGTATGGTTAAAGTCGTGGCCAGCGGAAAGCAACAGGTAGTATCCATTCAGATTGAAAAGGAAGTTGTTGATCCGGATGATGTGGAGATGCTTCAGGATCTTATTCTTGCGGCCGTAAATGACGCATTGCTGAAATCTCAGGAAATGGTCACGCAAGAGATGAGCAAACTGACCGGCGGTCTGAATATTCCGGGACTGATGTAAAAATATGAGCCACTATCCTTTACCGGTTTTGAAATTAATACAAAATTTTTCAAAGCTTCCGGGAGTCGGACAAAAGACGGCCGAGCGTCTTGCAATGCATGTAATGCGTGCACCGCAAAAAGAAGCCGAACAATTTGCACGCAGCATCTTGGAGGTCAAAGATAAAGTCAGAGTATGCTTGAAGTGTTTTGCACTGAGTGAAGCCGATGTCTGTGGTATGTGCAGTGATCCGACCCGAACTTCAAGTATTTTATGTGTTGTGGAACAGATTGCCGATATGGTGGCAGTTGAAAAAGCAGGTTCTTTCAAAGGACTGTATCATGTCCTTCAGGGCGTCCTTTCTCCAATGAACGGTGTTGGACCGGAGCATATCAGAATCAAAGAGCTTCTATCGAGAATGGAAAACGACAAAGTCCAAGAGGTTATACTTGCCACCAGCACAAATGTTGAAGGGGAGGCGACAGCATCTTATCTTGCCGCATGTCTTGAAAGTTACAACGTCAAAGTGACGCGCATAGCATCAGGCGTACCCATGGGAGGGGACTTAAAATATGTGGATGCGGTCACCTTGAAAAGAGCTCTGGATACCCGGCATGCCCTCTAAGACTTTGAAACCTGAAGATGTTTTTAAATGCGTGCAATGCGGTGAGTGCTGTAAAGGGTATGGGGGGACTTTTGTTAGCGAGGAGGAAATTATAACCATCGCTGATTATTTAGGTGCGGATCCCGAGTCTTTTGTTAAGGATTACTGCCGGATGTCCGGTGGTAGACCGGTTCTGGCCCAGGGCAATGATGCTTATTGTATTTTTTGGAACGGGCTTTGTACGATTCATCCGGTTAAGCCCCCCATGTGCAAGGCCTGGCCTTTTATCGAGAGTGTTTTGGTTGACATCGGCAACTGGCAGATCATGGCTGCGTCATGCCCGGGCATTCATGCGGATGTGCCTGACAGTGTAATAAAAAGATGTGTGGGCCAAGCAATTGCAAACCTTAAGCGCAGACCTCGCTAATTGCCGTATATAGATGACCATAGACCTTTAACTAAACTGATCGGTTCTAGTATTGCGAC
>JAQBHK010000001.1:0-3417 GCA_032127815.1 Desulfobacterales bacterium | reverse complement strand
GGCTAAAAATCTTCCATATCGAACTCCTTAAAATCGAACCAGTAACCGGTTTTACTTATATAATCGAGTTCGGCCTGAACAGCATTGATGTGCGCATCTTCAATTTCGAGGAAACGGGCAAACATTTGCCGGCCCTCACCGAGCATTTCATCAACCATCTTTTGATAAAAATTACTGGTTTCAACTTCGACGTTTAAAGCCTTGCTCAGCATCTGCTTCTCATCTTTGAGGTCGTCCCGGGCCATCCTTTCTTCCAGCTTGCCGACTTCTCTTAAGATAGTTTCACGCGAAGGAATTATGGATTCCAGTTTTTTAACCTTTAATTTCCCCGTCTTTTGCCATATTTCGAGTCTGCTCTTTAAGTAATCCACATGGCGCTGCTCATCATCTCCCAGCGTCTGAAAGATGCGCCGGCCGACCGGATCAGAAGTCTTTGCGGCTGACTCCACATAGAGGTCCCTGACTCTTATCTCATATTCAATGGCTGTTTTGATAGCCTCTTCAAGTGTCATCCGGCCTCCTTTTTCATACAACCTAGGTTAAGCGGTTCAACGTTCAAGCCCGCCCTGACGCGACAACCGCTAGCAAGGAGATATACCCTCTGCTATTAAAATATATGCCTTGAATCCAACTTCTTGAAATCAGGTCTGGGCCAGGGGTTCCGGGTTGATGAGCCTTAACAGGCTCAATTCAAAACAGTTAAGCCTGAATAGAGGAGGCAAGCCATTCTCACCCATTGGGTGCAAGAGACCAATCCTGACATTGAGTTGTAATGTTATGTAATGTCAAGACATTATAACCTTTGAACCTAGAACCCTGAACCTAGAACCAATCAGTTTAGCATACAAGCCAGCGAAATGCTTCAAAACGACTACTCCATTTTGTGGATGCGCACTTCTACTTCCTTGCTGTTTTTCATTAACTCGACCAAACGGGAGGTGTCGGTACTGCCGTAATGATACGGATAAAGGATTACGGGATTGAACGCCTTGGCGGCATCGGCCACCATCTCCGGGGTCATCGTGTACGGCAGGTTCATGGGCAAAAAGGCGACATCGATATTTTTCAACTGTTTCATCTGGGGTGTATTCTCCGTGTCGCCGGCCACATAAACTCTTTTGTCTCCGAATCTGACTACGTATCCGTTACCGATGCCCTTAGGGTGAAAAGGTTGGCCGGCACTGCGCATATGAACAAGATTGTAGGCCGGAACAGCTTCTATTTCCAGTCCCTCAACGCTCTTGATATCTCCATTTTTCATGATTACGCCGCCTTTGATACTCTCTGCGCAGGTTTCAGTTACAACCGTTACGGTTCCATTTTTGCGCAATGCATTCACGGCATTTACGTCAAGATGGTCGCGATGCTCATGCGTTATAAGTATCAGATCGGCTTTCGGCATCTGCGCATAATCGGCCAACTTGCTCCAGGGATCAACATGGATGACCTTTCCTCCAAAGTTAAACATCAGTGTCCCATGACCGATAAACGTTATCTTAAGATCACCGGCTGATGTTGCGATAATATCGGTCTCAAAAGTATCCTGCGCGGCCGCAGAAAACGTAACGCCAAATACCAAAAACATCGCTCCCAATAGAAATTTTTTCATATCTGACCTCCTTATTTACGGCCTTTTACAAATTAAACTTGAATTCGGTAAAAACAAACTCTAAATTAATTGTCAGATTATCAATTTCCGTGCAAATTGTAAAGCTCCAACCTAAAACGTGATTAATGCGGCTTTTTGCAAGTTCATCAAGGGAGAGTAACCAATGAATACGAATCGGTTTGAGTTTTTGAAAAAAGATTATGTTCAGGGATTTCCGGCGGACTGCGGATTTGAAGTCAACAAGGTGGATTACGGGTATTTTGAGTCCCGCCTGAAAATCGAGCCCAAACACAGCCAGCAGGACGGATTCGTGCATGCCGGGGTAATCGCCACTATGGCGGATCATACCGGCGGCTATGCCGCTTACACCACTGTCTCTGAAAATGAACGCATCTTAACCATAGAATTCAAAATCAACTACTTCAAGCCGGCTATCGGTGAATTTTTGGTCTGCCGCTCAAAAGTCATCAACAACGGCAAAACCATCAAAGTCTCAGAATCTGAAGTTTACTCTATGTCCGCGGGTCAAGAAAAGCTGGTATCCAAAGCGATGGTCACCTTAATCGCCGTATCGGATGATAGCATAAAACCGACCTGAACAGGACTCCGGTTCAGGCGTTTCTTGAAATTGACCAATTCGCAACAAGCCGTATTCATCAATGCTTTCAGAACTCATCCGGACCTGCAGATGAGAATCTATTCAGTAGCGATACGCATTACATAGCAATGACATTAAAGGATGATACATCGCCGACCTATATTGCAAGTATCTGCAACGCTCAAATGGCTACTGTTAAACGATTTATAAAGACAGACATTTTGCATTTTGGACATAATGGCAGGCATACAATATGTGGGGTTAAAAAAAGAAAGGCAGAGCGGTTAACCCTGCCTTTTCTCGTTCGGTTGAGCCATTTTCATGGAGTCGCCCGAACTTTTTATGTATCTCGGGATGTATTAGCTACATTTGTAATATATACCCAAAAGGGGATGCTTACCTCTTATCCCATTTCATTCTCAGCTTATCTCTTGCATATCCAGTAAATCTGGCATTGCGGCAGTTAGATACAGGTAAACAACTACAGCAATATAAACAAGTGTAATACCTAAAATTAGAAACATTAGCATGCCGTTTCTCCTTCCTTACTAAATATATCGGCAGTATTATAACAATTCTTTAATGCAATAATTGTGCCGATAGTCTTATATAAAGCATAGGAGAAAACATGTCTTTATATATCAGCCAGATAGGGTGTAAGGGGAGACTGAAAGCTTGAAAAATATAACAAATAAATATCATTGTGGTAAAATTGACAGGCCAGTGGATCAAATTATGATTTAGTTTCCCAATCATGCAAATTTTGGGGCTTAGAATTGTGATACTTCAAGGCAGGCAGCTTCACATTGAGTTGTGACTATGAAAAACGATAGCCATACAAGATATGGGATTTTCTGACTGAATTCCAGGCCTGAAGATGAGGATCTGCTCAGGTGTGATACTCGTTACATATCCAAGGAATTCAAGAGGTTTATGGCGCGTCGATAAATAGCAGGTATCAACGCCCGGCGAACATCTATTTCTCCTTTCCTTCATCAAGCACTCTCCTGATGGTTCTGGCAATCTCGTCTTTAAGAATAGGTTTCATAACATATGCCAAAATGCCCCTCTTTTTAGCTTTATCTTTGTCTATCATCTCGCTGAATCCGGTACAGATGATAATGGGAATATCGGCCCTGATTTCATTAAGCCTGGAGGTCAACTCAACACCGGTCATATTCGGCATAGTCATGTCGGTGATGACCAGATC